>NZ_JBEXCY010000030.1:0-85892 GCF_040605515.1 Dactylosporangium sp. NPDC005572
GTGTCCCGGGTGCTCAACGACCATCCGAGTGTCAGCCCGTCGACCCGGGAGCGGGCCTCGCCGGCGCGCAGCAGGACCGCCGCCGCCTCTCCGGTAGCGCCGCACACGATGTTGAGGCACCAGTGGACGCCGAAGATGAAGTAGACGTAGGCGTGGCCGGCCGGGCCGAACATCACCTGCGTGCGCGGCGTCGGGCCGCGGTGGGCGTGGGAGGCGGGGTCCTCACCGGTGCCGGCGTACGCCTCGACCTCGGTGAGCCGGATCGTCACGCCGTTGGCGGACAGTTGCCAGCCCAGCAGCGACCGAGCCGTCTCCGCGATCGACGCCGCTGGGGCCCGCATCCACGCATAATCCACCGGTACAAGCTACTTCCGCAGTACCGCCAAGGCGTCGGACCAGGCGACAAGCTGGTCGAGCGTCGCCGTGAGCGCGTCGAACTGGTGCGCGCCCGGGGTCAGCGTCGTGAACTGCTCGAAGTCGGTGTAGAACGACAGCGCGACCTGCGAGCGGACGGTCGCCAGCTGCAGCTCCGCCGCGATGAGCCGCAGGTGCTCGACGGCCCGGGCGCCGCCGACGACGCCGTAGCTGACGAACCCGGCCGCCTTGTTGTTCCACTCCGCGTAGAGGTAGTCCAGCGCGTTCTTCAGCACGCCGGTCGTGGAGTGGTTGTACTCCGGGGTCACGAACACGTAGCCGTCGAATGACGCGATCCGCGTCGACCACGCCCGGGTGTGCTCGTTGGCGTACTGCCCAGCCGACGCCGGGATCGGCTCGTCCAGGTGCGGCAGCGGGTAGTCGGCGAGATCGACGATCTCGAACTTCGCGTCGCTGCGCTTGGACGCCTCGGCGTGCACCCAGTCGGCGACCTGCCGGCTGTACCGGCCGGGGCGGACGCTGCCGACGACGATGGCGATCTCTGTCATGAAGACGCTCCTCAGGAAACGGGTGGTGCTTGACGAACCGAGGAGCAACGGCGCGATACTGCAAATTCCCTATCGGAAATACGCACTTTAAGGTAACCGGCCATGACCGATACGTGCCAGGACGACGAGCTGCGCGCGGTGCTGCGCGGGCTGCTCACCACCATCGGCGACAAGTGGACGCTCGCGGTGGTCGCCGTGCTCGTGCAGCAGGAACAGCGGTTCACCGCGATCCAGCGGCAGATCGACGGCATCTCGCACCGGATGCTCGCCAAGACGCTGCACGACCTGGAGCGCGACGGGCTCGTGTCGCGCACCGCGCACGCCGAGATGCCGCCGCGGGTGGAGTACGCGCTGACACCGCTCGGGCGCACCCTGCTCGACCCGGTCGACGCGCTCATCCGCTGGGTGGACGAGCACGGTCACACGGTGCTGCGCAACCGGACTACGGCCGGATGAGCGCCAGCCGCCGCACCATCTCGTCGACGGCCTCCTCCACCGGCGGCCACGGGAAGCCCGGCACGAACTGGCGCATGACGACCGCGCCGTGCAGCGACGTCCACAGGGCGGTCGCGTCGGCGAACGGGTCGGTGCTGGCGGAGCGGCCGGCCTGCGCGCAGGCGGTGAGCCCGTCGACCATGACCATGAACGACTCGGTGCGCCGGCGCCACTCCGGCGGGAGGTCGGCGAGGCGCTGGGCCGAGGTGACGACCGGGCGGTTGGCCCGGCGGCGGCCGAAGAGGACGGTGTACCGCGCGGGCTCGTCGAACCCGAACCGGACGTACGCCCGGCAGCCGGCGAGCAGCGACTCGACCGGGTCGTCGAGCTCGGCGACCGCGGCGAGGACGTGCTGGCGCAGGCGCTCGAAGGCGATGTCGAGCACGGCGTCGAGGATCGCCTCGCGGTCGGCGAAGTGCCCGTAGATCGACGGTGCGGCGATGCCGGCCTCGCGGGCGACCGAGCGCAGGGTGAGCGCGTCCTCGTTCCCCTCGCGCTCCAGGATCCGCTCCGCCGCGGCGACGATCTCGTCGCGCAGCAGGCCGCCCTCACCACGACGGTTGCGGGTGCGGCCACCGCTGGCCGCACCCGACGGGTCCGTTGTCATGCGCTTCATCATGCCGTGCTGGCAGCCAGGACAGCCGCGGCGGGAGCAGGGGCGGGAGCCGGGGCGGGAGCCGGGGCAGCGACCCGCGGACGGACCAGGATGACCACCAGCGCCATCGCGAAGGCGATCGCCGCCGCCACCAGCGCCCCGCGGTCCATCGCCGAGGTGAACGCCGCGTCCGCCGTCGACAGCACCCGCTCGGCGGCCGGGGCCGGGAGCTGCGCCGCCACCGCGTGGGCGGTCGGCAGGTCGGTGCCGGCCGGGCCGAGGTCGGTGCCGACGCCGGACCGGTAGGCCGAGGAGACGACCGTGCCGAGGACCGCGATGCCGAGGACCCCGCCGAGCTCGCGGATGACGCTGTTCAGCGCGCTCGCCATCGAGGTGTACTGCACCGGCACCGAGCCGGAGATCTGCAGGCTGGCCGGCGCCATCATCATGCCCATGCCGAGGCCGATCACGCCGGTACCGATGGCGATCTTCCAGAACGGCGTCGTGACCCCGGTGGTGGCCAGGTCGAGCAGGCCGGCCGTGGCCAGTAGCAGGCCGACCGCGAGGGTGGCCCGCACGCCGATGCGGGCGGACAGCGGCGCCGACGTCGCCGAGGTGAGCGCCATGGCGACGGCGAACGGCATCGCGCCCAGGCCGGCGACGAGCGGGGTGAAGCCGTGGACCAGCTGGAGGTACTGCGACAGCTCGAACAGGGTCCCGAAGAGCACGAAGAACACCACCGCGAGGGACAGCGCGGCGACGAGGAAGGTGCGGTTGGCGAACAGGTCGAGGCGGACCAGCGGCGACGCGGCCCGGCGCTGCCGGAGCACGAAGCCGGCGGTGAGGAGCAGCGCCAGGGCGAACTCCCCGAGCGTCAGCGCGTCGGTCCAGCCGCGGGACGGCGCCTGGATGACGGCGTCGACCAGCGCGGCCACGGCCGCGGTGGACAGCAGCGCGCCGATGACGTCCAGCCGCCCGGTCGACACCGCGGGCACGGCCGGCACGAGGTACAACACGGCGATCAAGGCTCCGGCGACCAGCGGCACGTTGATCCAGAACGCGCTGCTCCAGGAGTAGTGCTCGAGCAGGGCGCCGCCGGTGACCGGCCCGATGAGCACGCCGATGCCGGCGGCGGCCGACCAGGCGCCGAACGCCTTCGGGCGCTCCGCGGGCGGGAAGATCCGGGTGATGATCGCGAGGGTCGCCGGCATGACGAACGCGGCACCGAGCCCCATCACCGCGCGCCAGGCGATGAGCTGCCCCGGCGAGTCGGAGAGCGCGGCGATCGCCGAACCGCCCCCGAAGACGGCCAGGCCGCCGATCAGCGCCCGGCGCGAGCCGATCCGGGCGCCGATGGTGCCGGCGAGGATCAGCGCCGAGGCGAAGACCAGCGTGTACGCGTCGGTGATCCACTGCAGGTCGGCTGTACCGGCCCGCAGCGCGTGGGCGAGGGACGGCAGGGCGGTGTTGAGGACGGAGTTGTCGAGGGTGACGGCGACGAGCGTCAGGCTCAGCACCGCCAGCGCGGCCCACCTGCGCGGGTACTCGGACATGACCGGGGCTCCTTACGGACGTTTGTTTACGCCCGTAAGGTTAGGCCCGTCAGTTAACAGCTGTAAAGTCAGTCGAGCTCGATCCATGCTGTGGCCGTGGTCACCTCGTCGAGCAGCTCCGGCACCGGCGTCACGCCGATCCCCGGGCCGCCGGGCACGGCCACGTGCCCGCCGTCGAGGACGAACGGGGCGGTGATGTCCCGGGCGTAGTAGCGGTTCGAGGCGGAGGTGTCGCCGGGCAGCGTGAACCCGGGCAGCGCGGCGAGCGCGACGTTGGCGGCCCGGCCCAGCCCGGTCTCGAGCATCCCGCCGGCCCACACCGGCACCCCGGCGGCGGCGCAGACGTCGTGGATGCGGCGGGCCTCCAGGTAGCCGCCGACCCGGCCGGGCTTGACGTTCACCACCGAGCACGCGCCGAGCGCGATCGCGTCGGCCGCCGCGCGGGCCGAGGTGATCGACTCGTCGAGGCAGACCGGCGTGCGCACGATCCGGGCCAGCTCGGCATGGCCGCGCAGGTCGTCCTCGTCGAGCGGCTGCTCGATGAGCAGCAGGTCGAACGGGTCGAGCCGGGCGAGGTGGCGGGCGTCGCGCAGCGTGTACGCGGTGTTGGCGTCGACCTGGAGCAGCACCGCGTCGCCGAAGCGCTCCCGCACCGCCCGCACCGGCTCGACGTCCCAGCCCGGCTCGATCTTCAGCTTGATCCGCAGGTAGCCGGCGTCGAGGTAGCCGGCGACGGCGTCGAGCAGCTCGCCGATCGAGTCCATGATGCCGACCGACACCCCGGCCGGGACGCGGTCCTTGACCGCCCCGAGGTACGCGCCGAGCGACATCCCGGCCGCCCGCAGCTGGGCGTCGAGGACCGCGGTCAGCACGGCGGCCTTCGCCATCGGGTGGCCCTTGAAGCGGGCGAACCGCGCCTCCAGCACGTGGGCGTCGACGTCCCCGCCGCCGATGACCGGGGCGAGGTACCGCCGGATCACCTCGGCGGCCCCGTCGACGTACTCGGCGGAATAGAGCGGCGCCGACATCGCGACGCACTCGCCCCACCCCTCGGCCTCGCCGCCGACCGCGCGCACCAGCAGCACGTCGCGCTCCCGTTCGACCCCGAACGAGGTGCGGAACGGCGCGACGAGCGGCATCGCGATGCGCCGCAACTCCAGCCCGGTGAGCTTCACGAGGGCCTCCGTAACAGGTAGCGCCCGTCGCGGGTGATGCCCTCGACCCGCCAGCCGCCGGCCAGCCGGTCGGTGAGCGCGGACCGCACGGCGTGCCGCCAGCGCAGCGCCAGCCCGCGGTCATGCCCCCGCAGGGCCTCGACATCCTCCGGTACCGCCACCGATATCTCCTCCTCGTCCACTGTGGACTCGATCGGCCCGCCGTCCGGGCCGGCCGCCACCGCCGCCACCGCCCGCGCCGGGTCGACCTCGGCCGGCGACCCCTGGGCGGCGGCCACCACGTGCGGCGCGTCGAGGCGCCACTCCACGTAGAGGCGGTCGCTCAGGTCGCCGCGGTTGATGCCGTCGGTCATCGGCCCGTAGAACTCCGGCAGGTACCCGGTGACGGTGACGCCGAGCTTCTGCAGGTTGAAGTACGCGTTGCGGAGGATGAGCGGATCGTACGTCCAATGGACCTCGGACACGCCGCGATCCAGCGTCCAGGCGCGCTGATGCTGCTTGAGGGCGAACCCGACGCCCTTGCCCAGCCGGCCGGGCGTCACCCCGGCGACGAACGAGTGCAGGTGCGCCCGGCCGTGGCGGAACCCGAAGAAGCCGGTCGCCGCGCCGATGAGCTGCCCGTCGCGGTAGGCGCCCGCGACGTACTCGCCGGCGTGCGCGTAGGTGCGCAGCAGCGACGCCGCCGCGATCTCGGCCGGGTGCTCGGCCCGCCAGACCTGTTGCAGCAGCGCGGAGGCGGCCTCGCACTCGTCCATCGTGGACAGTTCGGCGACGGTGACCCCGGCGCGGGCGGCGGCCTCGGCCGCGGCGTCGAGGGCGCTCATCGGCCGATCGCGCCGGCGAGCGCGCTCACCAGGGCGGCCCGGTCGGGCAGGCTGGACAGCTCGATCCACTCACCCTCGGCGTGGGCGTTGCCGCCGACCGCGCCGAGCCCGTCGAGGGTCGGCACGC
Source organism: Dactylosporangium sp. NPDC005572 (assembly GCF_040605515.1). Lineage (NCBI taxonomy): Bacteria > Bacillati > Actinomycetota > Actinomycetes > Micromonosporales > Micromonosporaceae > Dactylosporangium > Dactylosporangium sp. NPDC005572. The sequence goes on from NZ_JBEXCY010000030.1 coordinate 5,693, forward strand.
CGATGCCGGCGGTGAGGTTGCCGTCGGAGCCGCCGCCGACCGCCTCGCCGACCAGCGGCGGCAGGCCCTGCCCGGCGACCAGGCCCTGGGCCAGCGCGAACAGGGCGGCCGACGCCGAGTCGGGCATCGCCGGCCGGGCCGGGCCGGGCTCGAGATGGACCTCCGCGCCCGGCAGGACCGGGGTCAGGCCGCGTAAGGCGGCGTCGACCCGGGCCAGCTCCTCCGGGTCGAAGGAGCGGGCGTCGACGCTGACCCGGGCCGACGCGGGGACGGTGTTGCTGGTGGTGCCGACGGTGGCGTCGGTCGGGGTGACGGTGGTGGTGCGCTCCGCGTCGCCGAGGGCGGCGATGCGCACGATCTGGTGGGCGAGCTCGACACCGGCGTTGACGCCGAGGTGCGGGGCAATGCCGGCGTGCGCGGCCCGGCCGGTGACCCGCACGGTGTAGTGCGCGATCCCCTTGCGGGCCAGCTTCAGCCGCCCGCCCGCGCTGCCCTCCAGCACCAGCGCGCCGGCCGCGCCGCGGGCGGTGTCCTCGATGAGCGCCGTCGAGGTCGGCGAGCCGATCTCCTCGTCGCTGTTGGCCAACACCGTGATCCCGTCGAGGTCGCCGCCGAGTGCGTGCAGGGCGTGGAACAGCATGACGATGCCGGCCTTCATGTCCACCACGCCCGGCCCGGTCGCCCGGTCACCCTCGGCGGCGAACGGCCAGCGGGCCAGGGTGCCCAGGGGCCAGACGGTGTCGAAGTGGCCGATGAGCACCACACGCGGCGTCCCGCCCCCGAACCGCCAGCGCAGGTGCGGGCGGCCACCGGTCACGATCCGCTCGGGCGCCTCCCCGGTGCACCGCCGCCCCAGCTCGGCCACCACGTCGGCGCAGCGGCCGACAGCGTCGACGTCGGCCGAGGGCGACTCGACGTGGACCAGCTCGGCGAGGTCGTCCAGCATGACCGGAGCCGCGGACCGCAGCTTCTGCAAGGCGCTCATACTGCCACCGTAGCTGTTGGGTAGTGTCGGCCCAGTGTCGCGCAACTCTTCGGCGGGTGGGCCGGTGCTGCTGCTGACAGCGGTGCTGCTGGCGGCCTGCGGCCACCACGTCGAGAGCTCACCGCCCCCGCCGCCGGCGGCCTCCGCCGACCCGGGCGCGCTCGTCGAGGCGCACACGGCCCGGGTCTCGCGCGACGGGCCCTATCGCGACCCCACCGATCACGAGCGGGCGCAGGCCCGCGACGCGGTCCGGCTGCTGCTCGACCGGCCCGACGACGGGGCGGCCCTCGGCGCGGCGTTCGGCGCGCTCGGCTACACCGCGGCGGAGGGCGCCGACCCGGCGACCGGCCGGCCCTACCGGATGTTCAGCATGAGCCCCACCGAGGAGCCGGCCTGGGGGATCCTCCTCGTCGACCGGTCGGCGCCGCCGAGCGTCGTCATCGAGGTACCGCATCCGGGCTTCGACACCAACACCGACAAGCTCGGCGTGGCCGTGCAGCGGCTCGTCCCCGGGGCCGTCCTCCTGGTGGCCGGCGCCCACCGCGCCGCCGCGGGCGGGGCGGCCGACGTGGCGCACAACAGCGCGTCGGCGTTCCACGTGCTCGCGACGGCGTTCGCGGAGCGCGGCCTGCCGCAGGTCCAGCTGCACGGCTTCGCCGACAAGAACCTGCCCGAGGCGCAGGTCGTCGTGTCGACCGGCGCGGGCGCGCCGACCCGGCTGGCCCGCGACCTGGCGACCGGCCTGGAGCAGGACGCCGGCATGGTCGTGTGCCGGGCCTGGGACCAGCGCTGCGGCCGGCTCGAGGGCACCGAGAACGACCAGGGCAAGGCCGCGGCGGCGCTCGGCGCCCAGTTCATCCACCTGGAGCTCGGCTGGGTGATCCGCCGCGACCCGCAGCAGCGCGCCGCGGTCGCCCGCACCCTCGCCGGGCTGCTCGGCTAGACGCGGCGCGCCGTCCGCCAGCGCAGCGCCCAGTAGCCGGTGCCGTCCAGCACCGACTCGCCGGCCAGGTCGCCCATCGTCGGACCGTTGGCCTGGCTGCGGCTGGAGATGAACCGCTGGTGCCCGCGGTCGTCGACGCCGAGATAGATACCCATGTGCTCGATGTTCGCCCCCTGCACCGGGCCGGCGTTGAAGAACAGCATGTCGCCGGGGAGCAGGCGCTCGAGCTCCCGGGCCCGCTTGCCGGTGTTGGGCATCAGCAGTACCCCTGGGCCCATGCTGGCGATCGCGTGCGCCTGCCGCGGCAGCCCCCCGCCGGGCTGGTTGGCGCCGCGCAGCGGGTAGCCCATGCGGTACCCGTAGACCATCCGCACGAACCCGGAGCAGTCCAGGCTGTACAGGTGGGTCGGCGACGGCTTCTCCTTGACCCCGTCCGGGAACGTCCACGACATGCCCAGGTAGTCGTAGAAGTCGGAGTTCTCGGCCCGGCCGTCCGGGTCGATGTCGGACAGCGGGCCGAAGGCCGCGTCCCCGCTGAACTGCACGCCCTTGTCGTCCTTGCGCGGCGGCGCGCCGTAGGTGTACTCCAGCGCGGTGGCGAGCAGGTCCGGCTTCGGGTCGGTGAGCGCCGCGGCGAACCAGGCGGTGAACCACGGCTCCTTCTCGGCGCCGGCCCGCCACTCCTGCGGGGCCATCCGCACGTACGTGTCGTTCTCGATCTTGGCGTTGGTGAAGCGCGGCTCGGCGAAGACGCGCACCGGCCCGGCCAGGTGCCCGGTCCGGGCGCCGTCGGTCATCACGGCGATGCGCTTGCCGGAGCGGTCACTGATCTCGGTGCGGGGCGGGTCGGTGTACCGCCGGTACGTGTAGCCGTCGGGGTTCGCCTCGGCGGCGGCCGCCGCCTCGCCGCCCAGGCTGATCTCGGCGATGCCCGGCTGGGCCAGCCGGACGGCGCTGTAGGCGATCGCGGTCGCCCCGACGATGAGCACGAACGCGGCGGAGGCGATACGGGCGGCGCTCCTGGTGTACGTCTGCACGGCGGACGCCCCTCAGGTGACCGGGACGAGCCCGGCGACGATGCCGCTGAACGTCACGCCGAACGTGATGGCGGTGACGATCGTCGTGGCCAGGATGGTGGCCGGCGGCGGCTGGCGGACGAGCTGGTAGGCGATGAGCCCGGGGGCCACGAAGCCCAGCGTCTGGTGCGCGAACAGCAGCGGCAGGTCGCGCTGCACGATGACGAAGAGCGTCAGTTGCAGGAAGACGCTGAGCAGCACGATGGCGGCGAAGAGGCGCTTGCCGTACAGGATCACGTACTTGCGCAGCAGCACCGTCAGGTAGTAGGTGACCACGGTCATCACCACCACGATCGCCGCCTGCAGCGGGTCCTCGATGAGCGCGAGCGCGATCCACCCGGGAGTGATCATCCCGCCCGGTGAGAGGTTGGTGGTCAGGTAGCACAGCAGCGCGAACACGAGCCCGATGCCGAGGCATGCGGTGGCGAGCTGGGCGCTCAGCTCCCCTCCGAAGATCATCGATGCACCCTTCTCGGTGGCGGGTTCCGTACGGGCGAGCGCCGCCCCGGCACGGCGGGTGCCTGGGCGGCGACGCGGATCATGGGCGGCAGCTCGCGCCGAACGTCGTCGGGCGACCAGCTCGGCAGGGCGGCGAGCTCGTGGAGGAGCACCTCGCCCTGGCCGTGGATGTTGCCGACGGCGACGATCGACGAGTCGGGGCCGGTCGCGGCCATGACGCCGTCGAGCAGCTCCTGCGGCGACAGCCGGCCGCCGAGGTCGACGACCCGGTCCTGCAGCGCCGGCGGGACGGTGGTGCGGGCGCTGCGGGTGGGCTCGCCGATGATGACGATCCGGTCGGGCTGGATCTCGCCGCACATCGTGCCCATCTGCCCGTTGCGCTCGACGCGGTCGGGCCGGCAGTTGATGACGACGGTGAGCGGGCGGGCGATGAGGCGCTGCCGCTCGAGCTGCCGGATGTTCATGAGCGTCGATTCCGGGTCGTTGGCGGCGAACACGTTGGCGAACCGGATCCGCTTGCTGCCGCCGGCGACCCGGACCACGGAGAGCACGCCCGGGTCGGGCGGCGCGTCCCACATCCCGGCCAGCGCGCTGCGCCGGTCGACGCCGAGCAGCTCGGCGACGGCGAGGGCGATCGCGACGTTCTCCTTGAAGGTGATCCAGCCGAAGCCGGCCATCTCGGCGTCGCTGACCGACTCGGGGTCGACCGCGATGAGGCGGCAGTCGCGCTTCGCGGCCTCCTTGCGCAGGATGGCCAGCCGGTCCCGCTCGGCGGTCACGCACACCCCGCCGGCCGGCATCGACAGGCTCAGCGACCGGGCGACGTCGTCGAGGGTCGGGCCCATCTCGGCCAGGTGGTCCTCGCGCACGTTGCACAGCACGCCGATGGTCGAGCGGATGAGCTTCGTCTGGTTGATCTCCTGGAGGGCCGGCATGACGGCCATGCACTCGATGACGAGCGCGTCCGGGTGGTACGTGGCGGCCCGGCGCACGATGCCGATCTGCTCGACGACGTTGGCGATGCCGAACTTGCGGTGGACCGGCTCCTCGCTGGCGTCGGGGAAGATGAACCGGGCGGCGGTACCGGTGGTCTTGCCCACGACGAGCAGGCCGCCGCCGCGCAGCGCGCCCGCGCAGAGCCGGGTGATCGAGCTCTTCCCGCGGATGCCGTTGACGAGCACGCGGTGCGGAATCTTCGCCAGGTTGCGGTAGTGGTTGCGCTGCTCGACGACGCCGGCGATGACCAGGGTCAGGCAGCACAGGCTGAAGATGACGTAGAGGTACAGCATCGGGTCAGACCTTCGTCCGCTGGCGGGGGAACTTCGGCATGACGGCGGTGTAGTCGTCCTCGGAGCCGCGCAGGCGGATGGCGCCCCCGAAGCGGGCCGACCCGGTGTGCCGGACCTGCCGGCAGATCTCCAGGCACATCGCGATGGCGCCGATGTCGTCGTGGCGCTGCGGCGGGACCGGGTCCTCGAACGAACCCGCGACGATCCGGTCGGCGCGCGCGGCGAGCCGGCGCAGCGGGTAGACGAAGACGAAGTACTGCCAGGCGAGCGTGAGCGCCACGACGCCCACGACGATGCCGGCCATGAGCAGCGTCCAGCGGTTCATGACGGCCTGCGGCAGGCGCAGCGACACCGGGTTGCGCTCGACCACGACGACCCACTCCAGGTGGGCCACGGTCGGCGGGCTGTTCAGCCCGGCCGCGGCGAGCAGGGCCGGCTGCCCGCCGGTGGTCTGCTTCCCGCGGACCGTGCCGCCCGCGAGCGCGTCGATCGCCACCGCGCGGGCGGCGGTGCCGGACAGCGGCTCGAACGCCTTGTAGCCGGTCGAGTCGAGCACGGTGCGCAGGTTGGCGTCGGCGACCCGGGCCCGGCCGTCGACCTGCCGCACGACGCCGAGCAGGTAGTCGATGTCGAACTCGCCGACGACCGCGTAGCCGTTGTCGGCGACCCGGAAGGCGTAGATGACCGGCAGCCGCTGCACTCCCGGGTCGATGCGCACGCCCGCCTCGCCGGGCAGCGGCTGCGCGGTGCGCAGCGAGTCCCGGCCGGCCGAACGCACCACGGCGCCCTTGGGGTCGACGAGGTACAGGCCGCGGAACCGGTACTCCTCGGCGAGGCCCTGCTTGAGGACCGGGTCGAACGCCCCGGGCTCGGTCCGGGCGTTGGCGAGGCTGATCCGCGAGACGGTCTGCATCCCGCTGTCCAGGGCGTTGCCGAGCACGGCGCCGACCGCCTCGGCGCGGCTCTCCTCGTCGTAGTACAGCTGCTCCGGGATGGCCGCCTGCGGGGCGTGCAGGGTGTTGACCACCGCGACGGCCGGCCAGACGAGGGCGACGACGGCGGCCACCGCGAGGCCCTGCATGGCCGTGGGCCGCCAGCGCCGCCCGCGCAGGCCGGCACCGGAGACGACGGCGAGGGCCTGGGCGATGCGGTAGGCCTCGGCGATGCGCAGCGAGCGGCGCTGCACGGTCGGCGCGCCGCACGCGTCGGCCTTGGCCTGGCGCAGCAACTCCTGCAGCGGCCCGACCAGCGACGTGCGCATGAGCGCGAAGCTCGCGACCGCGACGGCCAGCAGGGTCACGGCGAGCAGCAGCCCGTGACCGAGCGACGTGCCCTCGGTGACCACGGCGGTGATGACCGACACGACGACGATGCCGGTGTCGCCGATCGGCGCGGCCGAGACGACGAGCTGCCGGTCGGTCCACTCCTTGACCGCGACGGCCCGGCTCTCGCTGCGCTCGGCGCGGGCGAGGCCGCCGACGGCCTGCCGCAGGTGCGCGGTGTCGACGGCGCCGATGCCCTGCATGAGGGTCATGCTGCCGTCGGGGGTGACCATGAAGACGCCGTGCCGGGCCTCGGGGTTGAGCCGCAGGTTGCGCATGAGCAGCGGCTGCTGCACGACCATGGTCCGGGTCGCGTCGAGGGCCGCGACGCGCAGCAGCGCCGGCCCGTCGCTGGTGGTGACCGGCAGGGTGGCGTCGGCGGGCAGCGGGTTGGGCAGCAGCTCGAGCGGGATCGCGACGCCGTCGGCCGTGACCGGCTGCCGGGTGGCGGTCTGCACGATGGCCGCGCCGTTCCAGGTCGTCCGGTCGCCGACCAGCCGGGCGAGCACGTCGGCGTCGGGCGGGACCGGCGCGCGGCGCACGGCGGCGATGTCCCGGTCGAGCTCGGTCACCGCGCGGCCGGAGCTGATGCTGATCGTGCGGGCGACCTTCACCACGAGGTCGCGCTGCGAGTCGTGGACCGCGGCGGGGACGCCGCGGTGGTCGTAGACGGCGAAGCCGAGCACGCCGGCGGCCGCGACGACCATCATCACGACGAGGAACACCAGGGCGGGCGCGCTCGACCCGGCGGGGAACCCGGCGGCGGGCAGCTGCTGCTCGAGGGCGCGGCGCCGCCAGGCGATGAGCTCCGCGGGTGGTACGTCGCCCACGACGGCACCACCCCAACTCCGCGTCGTCACCGGATTGCCTCAAGATCGCGGCGACTGTACCAGCGGCGGCCGCTCCCGCGCGGACTCGCGGTGCGGCTGCGGCGGGTGGACGGGGCGCTACCGGGTGTGCTGGCCGGCGGCGGCCCGGAGCTGGGGCCGGGGCCGGCGGCCTGCGTCACGGCCGCGCGCACGACGAGCCCGTCGGTGCCGGCGCCGCGGGTCAGCAGGTGGCCCTGGATCCGGTCGACGGCGGCCTCGTAGATGCGCCGGCGGCCGGCGGGCACGCCGGGGTCGGCGAGGGCCCGCTCCAGGTCGACGACCCGGATGTCGGGGTTGAGGTCGACCCAGGTCGGGATGGCCTCGACCGCCGCGACCTTCCACCGCTTGGCGGTGCCGGCCGGGGTGAACGTCACCCGCACCATGGCGCCGTCGCGGTTCTGGTTGACCGGCTCCTCGTGGCGGGCGATCTGGTTGCCCAGGCCGTAGACGATCCACTTGCCGGACTGCTTCTCGACGGGCTGCACGACGTGTGCGTGGTGGCCGAGCACGACGTCGACGTTCGGCAGCGCGACGACCGCGCGGGCCCAGGTCTGCTGCTCGACGTCGGGCTCGTGCTCGTACTCGGTGCCCCAGTGCAGGCTCACGACGACGATCTCGGCGCCGGCGGTGCGGGCCGCGGCGGCATCGGTCTCGATCTTCTTCGGCTCGATGAGGTTCGCGACCCAGTCCTGCCCGGCGGGGCGGCTGAGCCCGTTGAAGCTCTTGGCGTAGCTCAGGTGCGCGACCTTCACGCCCTTGACGTCGTAGATCTTGGGCTTCTTCGCCTCGTCGGCGCTGCGATAGGTGCCGCTGTGGCCGAGTCCCGCCTGGTCGAAGGCGTCGAGGCTGCGCTTGATCCCCTCGTACCCCTGGTCGATCGAGTGGTTCGACGCCGTCGAGCAGCCGTCGTAGCCGATCGCCTTGATCGCGGGCACGACCTGTGGCGGGACGCTGAACTTGGGGAACCCGATGAACGGCCCGTCGGGCGCCGCCAGCGGCGTCTCCAGGTGACACAGCGCCAGGTCGGCGGCGGACACGGCCGCCTTCACACCCGCGAGCATCGGCGCGAAGTCCATCGTGCCGCCGCCGTCGCGGCGGGCCTGGTTCCACAGGTCGGGGTGGAGCAGGATGTCGCCGGCGCCGAGCACGCTGACCGACCGGCCGGAGACGGAGACCGGCGGCCCCATCGGCCGGGGCACGCTCGGCTCCGCCGCGGACGCCGTGGACCAGGGCCCGATGCGGTAGACGGCGGCCCCGGCGACGGCCAGCACCACGACGGCTCCGAGAACTCCCCACAACGGGCGGCGGTTTCCCGTGGGTTCGGTACGCACCGCGACAGGCTAGTGAACGAGTCGACAGCCGTTCGGGCACGCCCCGGTCAACCAATCGGTCATCGTCGCTGCATGGTCACCGTGCGGCGTAATGCAGGATGACATTGTGCACATGCTGGGTCTTCTCGACCCCGCGCAGCTCGACCTCGTAGGTGTGCGTGCCGACGTGCACGGCGATCGATCCACTGCTGAAGAAGCTGCCCGCCCACGACTTGTTGCTCACCACGGACACGGCGGTCACCTTGCCGTAGGGAATCGACGTGATGGCCACCCGTTTGCCCACGAACGAACGGTCCTGCAGGATCACCCGCTTGTCGGTGAGCCCGACGAAGCCGGTGCCCACGCCGACCGCGTCGTAGACCGCGATGACGCTCTCGCCGGGCAGCAGCCCGGACACGATCTGCTCGTACTGTTCCCGGCGGTCGTACTTCACCTGCTGTGCCATGCCCACCAACGTAGGCGGATGCCGCAAACGGCGCTCAGACCGGCAGCTTGCCCTTGCCGAGCCCCTTCAGGCTGGCCTTGACCTTCGTCCGGTACGACACGACCGCGAAGCAGCGCGCCGTGCGGTCGCCGGCCGTCCACTGGGCCTGCGAGATGCCGTCCCAGGTCACGCGGATGTCGCGGCGGGCGCTGAGCTGGTTCTCGGTGAGGCCGAGCAGCGACGCGGCCCGGCCCCAGCACTTGTTCAGCAGGGTGCCCTCCATGACCTGGTCGCTCGGGAACTGCCCGTCCGGCATCGTCGCGAGCCCGGCGTACTCGGTGTCGTGCGGCTGGGCGCAGTCGATCGCGGTGATCGCCGAGATGCCGTCGATGAAGCCCTCCGCACCCTGGGCGCCGACCTGGTCGAGGCAGCGCAGCGCGAGCGGGGCGGCGCCGGACAGCCCGTCGCGCAGGGTGCCGGAGCGGATGATCGTCGAGGCGCGGGTCACGTCGCTGATGACGAACGCCGCGCAGGTGTACGAGCGCAGGCCGCCGTCCCACTGCGCGTCGGTGGGCATGAGGACGTGGATGCCGAGCAGTCCGTTGTGCCAGTCGCCGCCGACGTAGGCGGTGACCGCCCTGCCGCACTCGGCGAACGCGGCGCGGTTCGCCTCGCTGCCCCACTCCGGCGGCTTCGAGCCGGCGGCCGCGGTGCCGGTGACGGTGCCGGTCAGGACGGTCTCGAGGGAGTGGCCCCGGTCGCATTCGATCGGCGTCGTGCGGTACCAGCGAGGCTCGAAGGCGAAATGTGCGCTCGCGTCGAGGCATGTGCCGGCGCTCGGCACGAGGAACGCCGGCTCGGCGAGCGGGGCCCAGTCGTCGACGAGGTTCCCGTCGGCGCCGGCCGGGCGGGCGGTGCAGGCGGCCAGCGCGATGGACGCGCAGGCCAGGAGCGCGGCGACGCGCAGGAGGGCCCGTGACATAGTTGATCAACATCGCAGCACCCCGGCCGGGCGTCAATGGACCCCTCGGACGATGGTGTGGCGCCCATGGGTCATGCTGGATGGCGAAGACCACCCCGAGGAGGACGCAGTGCCGATCCTGTTCCGCAAGGCGATGCGAATCGGCCCGCTCGTGCTGAACTTCACCCCGAAGGGGTTCTCCTCCTGGGGCCTGAAGATCGGTCGCTGGTCGTGGAACTCGCGCACCCGCGCCCACCGCTACGACCTGCCCGGCCCGTTCTCCTGGCGCAGCAAGGGCAAGCGGAGCTGACCCGCCTGCCCCGGCCGGCTGCCTAGAGGCGGTAGAAGTCGGTGTAGTGGTTCGGCGAGTACCAGGTGGCGCCCGTGCTGCGGTTGATGATGATGCGCTTCGCGTCGCGGGCCGCCCCCTGGTTGCGGGGGATCACGTCGTACTCGTAGTAGGTCGCGTTCGCCGGGAGCTCGCCCTCCCGGTTGTAGTAGCGGCCGCCCGCGAAGTTGTACTTGCCGGCGGGCCACTGGTACCAGGCGCGGGTCGTCGGGAAGCCGAGGCTGCTCCAGCCCGAGCGGGCGGCCCGCGCGTCGGCGCAGCCGGAGATGGTGCACGAGGAGTAGACCGACGCCTGTGCGGCGTCGACGGGGCCGGTGAGCAGGCCGGCGACGAGCACGGCGGCGACGGCGAGCCGGGACAGCAGACGGATCACGCAGGCCTCCAAGAGGATCGGTGAGCCTCAATCCTCTTGGAGAGACATCGACGTATGGAAGATTACTAGTTAACAGGTACCGCCGCGATATGTAACGTCGCGACCGGGAGCTTGCGGGGGTCGACGCTCCACTCCTGCGCCTTGGCGAAGACGTCGTGCTCGTCGACCAGGTCGTCCTCGGTGCCGCGGAACACGTCGGAGAGATCGCCGCGGTCGGCTCGCTCCCAGCGCTGCGTCAGGGTCCCGCGGTGCGTGGCGAAGTACTGCACCTCGGTCTCCAGCTTGGCCGACAGGCCGGCGGCGGGGTGCTCGCCGAAGAGCCAGCGGCCGGCGACCAGCACCCAGCCCGCGATCGGCCCGGTGACGACGACCCGGTCGTCGGTGAAGTGGGCCAGGTCGAGGCCGGCCCGCACGTCGACCTCGCCGAGGTCGCGCAGGCCGAGCGCCGCCATGACCGGCTCCGGGTCGTCCGCCCGCACGGCCAGCCAGCTCATCTTCGGCCCGAACCCAGCTGCTGCTGTCATCACTCGAACATAGCGCTTGACAGTGCGGTTCTTCGGTTGCATGGTTAGTTACATGAGTAATGAACCGATGAACCAGGACGACTGATGGACGACGGGCGGCCGATCTTCCTCCAGATCGCGGAGCAGATCGAAAACTCGATCATCGACGGCAGCCTGCCCGAGGAGACCCAGGTGCCGTCGACGAACGAGCTCGCCGCCTTCCACCGCATCAACCCCGCGACCGCCGCGAAGGGCGTCAACCAGCTCGTCGACGACGGCGTGCTCTACAAGAAGCGAGGCATCGGCATGTTCGTCTCCCCCGGCGCGCAGGCCAAGCTCCGGCAACGCCGCCGGGACCAGTTCTCCGAGCAGTTCCTGCAGCCGCTGCTGGCCGAGGCCGCCAAGCTCGGCATCCACCCCTCCGAACTGAAGTCGATGATCGACCGCTACGAGGAGAACCGATGAGCACGATCGTGACGGTGAGCGGCCTGTCGAAGCGGTTCCGGGACGTGACCGCGCTCGACGACGTCAGCTTCTCCCTGCGGCGCAACGGGATCTACGGCCTGCTCGGCCGCAACGGCGCCGGCAAGACGACCCTCATGCAGATCCTGACCGGGCAGCAGTTCGCCACGCACGGCAGCGTCGAGGTCTTCGGCGCCTCGCCGGTCGAGAACCCGGCGGTGCTGCGCCAGGTCGCGTTCGTCAAGGAGAGCCAGAAGTACCCCGAGACGTACCGCGTGCGCGACGCGCTCCTGGCCGGCCGGCTGCTGTTCGCCGAGTGGGACGAGCGGTTCGCCCGGGAGCTCGTGCACGACTTCCAGCTGCCGCTGCGCCGGCCGGTGAAGAAGCTGTCCCGCGGCATGCTGTCGGCCCTGGGCGTCACCATCGGGCTGGCCTCCCGCGCGCCGCTGACCTTCTTCGACGAGCCGTACCTCGGGCTCGACGCCGTCTCGCGGCAGCTCTTCTACGACCGGCTGCTCGCCGACTACGCCGAGTTCCCGCGCACGGTCGTGCTCTCCACCCACCTCATCGACGAGGTCAGCGACCTCATCGAGCACGTGCTGCTCATCGAGCGGGGCCGGATCGTCCTCGACGAGGACGCCGAGACCCTGCGCGGCCAGGTCGTCACGCTGACCGGTCCGGCGCCGGCCGTCGACGCGCTCACCGCCAACGCCGACGAGCTGCACCGGGAGCGGCTCGGCGGCCTGACCCGCGCGACGGTGCGCGGGCAGGTCGAGGCCGGCGACGCGCGGGCCGCCGGGGTCGAACTGCAGCCGGTGTCGCTGCAGCAGCTGGTCGTCCGGATCACGAGGAAGGAAACGTCATGAGCCGAATCCTCGCCATCGCCCGCCTGCAGGCCCTCGGCCGCCGCGACGGCCTGCTGTGGCCGCTGGTCATCGCCGCCATCGCGTTCTCGGTGAACCTGCTGGTCTTCGCCGCGATCGGCGACGAGGCCCTCGACGGCACCGAACCGATCACGGGCGGGCTGGCCAGCATCTACATCGCGGCGCTCGCGTTCGGGGCGGTCGCGATCAGCCAGCAGTTCCCGTTCGCGCTCGGCATGAGCGTCACCCGCCGCGAGTTCGCGGCCGGGCTCGGGGTGTTCGTGTTCGGGCAGAGCCTGCTGTACAGCGTGATCCTGACCGTCTGCCAGGCGATCGAGAACGCCACCGACGGCTGGGGCATGCGGCTGCGGTTCTTCGGCCTCGGCTTCATCGACGAGGTCGGCGTACCCGGCCAGCTGGCCGTCTACGGCGTGCCGATGCTGGCCATGTCGCTCATCGGGGTCACGCTCGGCACGATCCACATCCACTGGAAGGTCAACGGCGTCTTCGCCACGACGGCCGGGCTGATCCTGGTGCTGGGCGGGCTGGCGGCGCTGCTCACCTGGACCCGCAGCTGGCCCGCGATCTGGCGGTGGCTGGGCGACCAGCCGGTGCTGGTGCTCTTCGGGCTGCTGCCGCTGGGACTGGCGCTTGCGCTGACGCTGGCGTCCTGGGCCACGCTGCGGCGGGCGACCGCCTGATCCGATTTTTGTCGTACACCCGTTCTAAGGTGTCGGCATGAACGGGGTGCCGCGGCTGCTTCGCCGGCTGCTTTCATGGTGTCAGGATCAGTTTTCCCGTGGTGTGGCCGGCCTCGCCGACGCGGTGGGCCTCGGCGGCGTCGGCCAGCGGGAAGACCCGGTCGACGTGGACCCGCAACCGGCCCTGCAGGACCAGGGCGGCGAGGGCCTCCAGCCCGGCCCGGTCGGGCTCGGCCAGCAGGAAGACGCCCCCGGCGTCGGTGGCGGCCTGCACGTCGACGCCGTTGAGCGCGACGAGCAGGCCCTCCGGCCCGAGCATCTTCGCCAGGTCGGGCACCTGGCCGGCGACGGTGGCGACGGCCACGTCGATGCCGGTGATGCCGCCGAGGTCGTCGGTGCGGTAGTCGAGGACCTCGTCGGCCCCGAGCGACCGGACCAGGTCGTGCTTCGGGGCCGACGCGGTGCCGATGACGTGGGCCCCGCGGGACTTGGCGATCTGCACGGCGAGATGCCCGACGCCGCCGGCCGCGGCCGGGACGAAGACCCGCTGGCCGGGCAGCACGGCGGCGGTCTCGACGAGCACCTGCCAGGCGGTGAGCCCGGCCAGCGCCAGACCGGCCGCCTCGACGTGGGTCATCCCGTCGGGCTTGCGGGCGAACTGCCGGGCCGGCCCGGTGACGAACTCGGCGTAGGCGGCCGCCTCCCGCGGGAAGCGGGTCATCCCGAAGACCTCGTCACCGACCGCGAAACGGGTCACGCCGCTGCCGGTGGCGGCGACGACGCCCGAGACCTCCCAGCCGACGGTGAACGGCGGCGCGCCGAGGACCCCGCCGGAGGTGCGCACCTTCCAGTCGACCGGGTTGACCCCGATGCCGCGCACCTCGACGAGGATCTCGGTCGGGCCGGGCACCGGCACGTCCGCCTCGACCAGCCGCAGCACCGACGCGTCGCCGAGGACGTCCTGCATGATCTTCCGCACGGGGCCAGGCTACGCCGGGACGACACTCTCCGCGGACCAGTCCCGCCACCGGTCGAGCTTGTCCGAGGCGACCGCCAGCTGGTCGGCGACCGGGCCGGGGCCGGTCGAGCCGGGCGTGACGCGGGCCGCGAGTGCCCCCGGCACGGAGAAGACCTCTCGCACCGCTGGTGTCAGGTGCGGGCTCACGGCGACCAGATCCTCATCCGACACCTCATCAAGGCCGATGTCGCGCGCCGCGCAGATCACGACCAGCTTGCCCGTGATCTCATGCGCTTCGCGGAACGGCACGCCCTGACGCACCAGCCACTCCGCGACCTCGGTCGCGAGGGTGTAGCCGACCGGGGCCTGCGCCGCCAGCCGGTCCACCCGCACGGTCATCGTGGAGATCATGCCGGCCAGCGCGGGCAGCACCAGCTCCAGCGTGTCGACGGCGTCGAAGACCGGTTCCTTGTCCTCCTGGAGGTCCCGGTCGTAGGCGAGGGCGAGGCCCTTGAGCATCGTGAGCACGCCCGTCAGATGGCCGACGAGGCGGCCCGACTTGCCGCGGGCAAGCTCGGCGATGTCCGGGTTCTTCTTCTGCGGCATGATCGACGAACCGGTCGCGAACGCGTCGTCCAGCTGCACCCAGCCGAAGGCCGGCGTCGTCCACAGGACGACCTCCTCGCCCAGCCGCGACAGGTGCACGCCCGTCAGGGCCGCCACGAACAGGAACTCGGCGACGAAGTCGCGGTCGGCGACCGCGTCGATCGAGTTCGGGGCCGCCGAGGTGAAGCCGAGCTCCCGGGCGACCTGGGCCGGGTCCAGCGGCAGCGACGAACCGGCCAGCGCACCGGCGCCGAGCGGGCTCACCGCGGTCCGCGCGTCCCAGTCACGCAGCCGGTCCAGGTCGCGTAGCAGGGCCTGCACGTGGGCGAGCAGCTGGTGGCCGAAGGCGATCGGCTGGGCCGGCTGGAGGTGGGTGAAGCCCGGCGCGGGCGTGTCGACGTGCCGGGCCGCCTGCTCCACCAGCGCGTCGGCCAGCTCGACGATCCGGGCGGCGACGCCGCGGGCGTGGTCGCGCAGGTAGAGGCGCAGGTCCGTGGCGACCTGGTCGTTGCGTGAGCGGCCGGCCCGCAGCTTCCCGCCGAGCGTGCCGAGCCGCTCCAGCAGGCCGCGCTCCAGCGCGGTGTGGACGTCCTCGTCGTCGACCGTCGGGCGGAACTCGCCGGCCGCGCACGCCGACTCGAGGTCGTCGAGCGCGGCGAGCATCCGGCCGAGCTCCTCCGCGTCGAGCAGGCCGGCGCGGGCGAGCACGCGGGCGTGGGCGCGGGAGCCGGCGATGTCGTAGGGCGCGAGCCGCCAGTCGAACTGGACACTCACCGACAGCCGGGCCAGCGCCTCGGCGGGCCCGCCGGCGAACCGGCCACCCCACAGCCGCGTCGGCGTTTCAGAGGTCACCACGAACTCCATCCTTCCACAGGGACGACGAGCGCCGATCATGGCGTGACGGTCGCGGGCCGCCTCCGGCCGATCGGCGCGAGGAACAGTCGGGCATCAGCCCAGCCGGCGGTCCCGGGCCGCGGCGAGCCGCGACGGCAGCCCCCACAGCTCGACGAAGCCGTTCGCGAGCGACGGGTCGAACGTGTCGCCCGAGTCGTAGGTCGCCAGGCCGAAGTCGTAGAGGCTGGCCTCCGAACGGCGCCCCGTCACCACGGCCCGGCCGCCGTGCAGGACCAGACGGACCTCACCCGACACGTGCCGCTGGGTCTCGTCGATGAACGCGTCGAGCGCCTCGCGCAGCGGCGAGAACCACAGGCCGTCGTAGACGAGCTCGGCCCAGCGCTGGTCGACGGTGCGCTTGAAGCGGGCGGCGTCCCGCTCGACGGTGACGTTCTCCAGCTCCTGGTGCGCGGTGATGAGCGCGATCGCGCCCGGCGCCTCGTAGACCTCGCGGCTCTTGATGCCGACGACCCGGTCCTCGACCAGGTCGAGCCGGCCGACGCCGTGCTCGCCCGCGCGGCGGTTGAGCTCCCGGATCGCCTGCAGCGGCGTCACCGTCTCACCGTCGAGCGCGACCGGCACCCCCCGGTCGAACGTGATGACCACCGGGTCGGGGTCGCGCGGCAGGCCCGGGTCCTGCGTGTAGGAGTACACCTCCTCGATCGGCGCGCTCCAGATGTCCTCCAGGAAGCCGGTCTCCACGGCCCGGCCCCACAGGTTCTGGTCGACCGACCAGGGCGCGCGGTGCGTCACGCCGAGCGGCAGGCCGTGCTCCTCGGCGTAGGCCAGGGCCTTGCCCCGGGTCCAGCCGTGGTCGCGGACCGGGGCGACCACCCGCAGCCACGGCGCCAGCGCGCCGATGCCGGCCTCGAAGCGGACCTGGTCGTTGCCCTTGCCGGTGCAGCCGTGCGCGACGTGCGTCGCGTCGTGCCGCAGCGCCGCGTCGACGAGGTGCTTGACGATGAGCGGGCGGGACAGCGCCGACACGACCGGGTAGCGGTCCATGTAGAGCGCGTTGGCCCGCAGCGCCGGCATGCAGAACCCGGCGGCGAACTCGTCCCGCGCGTCGACCACCTCGGCCGCCACCGCGCCGCAGTCCAGCGCCCGCTGCCGGACGGCGGCCAGGTCCTCGCCGCCCTGGCCCACGTCGACCGTCACCGCGACCACCTCGGCGCCGGTCTGCCGCGCGATCCAGCCGATCGCGACCGAGGTGTCGAGCCCGCCGGAGTACGCGAGCACCACCCGGTCCGTCATTTCGCGTTCCCTTCCGCCTGGTCCTCGCCCGGCTGCCCCCACGCCGTCAGCTTCGCCGCCAGCAGCTCACCGGCCGACGGCGGCCGGGCCGGGTCGGGCGCCTCACGCGCGACGACCAGGATCGTGTCGTCGCCGGCGATCGTGCCGACGATGTCGGGCAGGCCGGTGCGGTCGATCGCGCTGGCCAGGAACTGCGCCGCCCCCGGCGGGGTGCGCAGCACCACGAGGTTGCCGGAGCAGTCGACACCGGTGAGCAGCTCCCGCAGCAGCCGGACCAGCCGGGTCGGCGGCTCCTCGGCCGGGCGCAGCACACGCTCGCCGTCCTCCGGGATGAGGTACGCGCCGCGGACCTTCACCGCCCGCAGCTCCTCCAGGTCGCGCGACAGCGTGGCCTGGGTGACCTGGATGCCGTCGCCGGCCAGCAGCTCGGCCAGCTCGGTCTGCGAACGCACGGCCGAGCCCCGGATCAGCGCCGAGATGCGGTCGTGCCGGGCGGCCTTGGTGGCCGGCGCGTTCATGCTGCGCTCACGAGTGATCCAGCAGCCAGGCCAGCAGCGCCTTCTGAGCGTGCAGACGGTTCTCCGCCTCGTCCCAGACCGCGCTCTGCGGGCCGTCCAGGACGTCGTCGGTGATCTCGTCGCCGCGGTGCGCGGGCAGGCAGTGCAGCACAATCGCGCCGGGCTTGGCGTTCATCAGGAGCGCGTCGTTGACCTGGTAGGGGCGGAAGGGCGTGATCCGGTCCAGCCCGTCGGCCTCCTGCCCCATCGACGTCCACGTGTCGGTGGCCACCACGTCGGCGTCCTTCACCGCCTCGGCCGGGTCGGCGACGACCTCGACGACGCCCCGCCTGCGGGCCGCCTCCAGCACCTCCGGCGCGGGGTCGAAGCCGGCCGGGCCGGACAGCCGCACCCGCATCCCGGCGGTCACGCCGGCCAGGGCGTAGGAGTGCGCCATGTTGTTCGCGGTGTCGCCGAGGTACACGAGCGTGCGCCCCTCGGTGCCACCCAGCCGCTCCCGCACGGTCTGCAGGTCGGCGAGCAGCTGACAGGGGTGGAAGCCGTCGGTGAGGGCGTTGACCACCGGCACCGTCGCGTGCTCGGCGAGCTCGCGGACGCGCTCGTCCGAGTTGGACCGGATGACGATCGCGTCGACGTAGCGCGACAGCACCCGGGCCGCGTCGCCGATCGCCTCGCCGCGGCCGAAGTGGGTGGACACCGCGTCGACGATGATCGGGGTTCCGCCGAGCTCGGAGATGCCGGTCTCGAACGACACGCGGGTCCGCAGCGACTGCTTCTCGAAGATGACAGCGACCGACCGCGGGCCCGCCAGGGGGCGGAAGCCGAAGCGGTCGGCCTTCATCGCGGCGGCGAGGTCGAGCACCTCCCGCTGCTCGGCGGCGGTCAGGTCGTCGTCACGGAGGAGATGCCGGGGGGAACGGCGGGTCATGACGGCTGGACGGCGTCGAGGGCGGGGCCGAGGGCGGCCAGGAACGCGTCGGCCTGCTCGTCGGTGAGGATCAGCGGCGGGGCGATCCGCAGCACGTCCGGCTGGGCCGCCTGGGCGAGGAAGCCCCGGTCCCGCAGCACGGCGGCGAGCGCGCCGGCGGCCGGGCCGCGCAGCGTGATGCCGAGCAGCAGGCCCGCGCCCCGCACCCCGGTGACGAGCGGGTGGCCGAGCGCCTCGACGCCGCGGCGGATCCGCTCGCTGAGCTGCTTGACGTGGTCGAGCAGGTCCTCCGACTCGATCGTGTCGATAACGGCGAGGCCGGCCGCGCAGCAGACCGGGTTGCCGCCGAACGTGGAGGCGTGCATGCCCGGGCCGAGCAGGGTCGCGGCGTCGTCGAAGGCGAGCATCGCGCCCAGCGGCAGCCCGCCGCCCAGGCCCTTCGCGAGCGTCACCACGTCGGGGCGCACGCCCTCGGCCTGGTGCGCGAACCAGTACCCGGTGCGGCCGGTGCCGGTCTGCACCTCGTCGAGCGCGAGCAGCGCGCCGTGGCGGGCGGTGATCTCGCGGGCCGCGGTGAGGTACCCGGCCGGCGGGACGACGACGCCCGACTCCCCCTGGATGGGCTCCAGCAGCACCATCGCGGTCCCGCCGTCGACGGCGGCCTCGAGCGCGGCCACGTCGCCGTACGGGACGTGGACCACCTCGCCCGGCAGCGGGCGGAACGGTTCGGCCTTGGCCGGCTGGCCGGTCAGGGCGAGGGCGCCCATCGTCCGGCCGTGGAAACCGGCCTGGGCCGCGACGACCTTGGTGCGGCCGGTGCGCCGGGACAGCTTGAACGCCGCCTCGTTCGCCTCCGCGCCCGAGTTGCAGAAGAAGACCGCGCCCTTGCGGCCGGCCAGCGACAGCAGCTTCTCGGCGAGCGCCACCGGCGGCGGCGACGCGTACAGGTTCGAGACATGACCCAGCGTCGAGATCTGCTGCGTCACCGCGGCCACGACGGCCGGGTGGGCGTGGCCGAGCAGGTTGACCGCGATACCGCCGAGCAGGTCCAGGTAGGACCGGCCGGACTCGTCGACGACCACCGCGCCCGCACCGCGCACCAGGCCCAGCTGCGGTGCGCCGTAGGTGTTCATCACCGACGTCTCGAACCGCTCAACGAGGCTCATGAGCTCACTACCATGGTCCCGAAACCCTCCGACGTGAAGACTTCCAGCAGTAACGAATGCGGCACCCGGCCGTCGACCACATGGGCGGCGGGGACTCCGCCCTTGACCGCCCGCAGGCAGGCCTCCATCTTCGGCACCATCCCGGCCTCCAGCGTCGGCAGCAGGTCCGCCAGCTGGTCGGTGGTCAGTTGCGAGATGAGCGATTCGGGGTCCGGATACCGCGCGTACAGGCCCTCGACGTCGGTAAGGACGACGAGCTTGCGCGCCTTGAGCGCCACGGCCAGCGCGCCCGCGGCCGTGTCGGCGTTGAGGTTGTGCAGCACTCCGTCGGCGTCGGGCGCGACCGTCGACACCACCGGGATCCGGCCGGCCGCGATGAGGTCCGCGACCGCGCCGACGTTCACGTGCTCGACGTCGCCGACCTGGCCGATGTCGACCGGGGCGCCGTCGACGATGGCCGGGCGGCGCACCGCGGTGAACAGCCCCGCGTCCTCGCCCGACATGCCGACCGCGTGCGGGCCGTGCTCGTTGATGAGCCCGACGAGCTCCCGCCCGACCTGCCCGACGAGCACCATCCGCACCACGTCGGCGGTCTCCGGCGTCGTGACGCGCAGGCCGCCCTTGAACTCGCTCGCGATGCCGAGCCGCTTGAGCATGGCCGAGATCTGCGGGCCGCCGCCGTGCACCACGACGGGCTTGATGCCCACGTGCCGCAGGAAGACCATGTCGGCCGCGAAGGCGCGCTTGAGCTCGTTGTCGATCATGGCGTTGCCGCCGTACTTCACCACGATCGTCGATCCCGAGAAGCGCTCCAGCCACGGCAGGGCCTCAATGAGCGTGTTCGCCTTGCCCAGCGCGATACCGAGGTCACGCACCCGCGCGCTCACGAGCTGTAGGCCGAGTTCTCGTGGACGTAGCCCATCGACAGGTCGTTGGTCCACACCGTCGCCTCCGCCTCCCCCGCGTGCAGGTCGACCGACACGGTCACGGAGCGGTCGGCGAGGTCCACCTTGGCCCGGTCCTCCCCCGCGGCGCCGCCCTTGCAGATCCACACGCCGTTGATCGCGACGTCGACCTCGTCCGGCTCGAACGCGGCCGCCGTCGTGCCGATCGCGGCCAGGATGCGGCCCCAGTTCGGGTCGTTGCCGAAGAACGCCGTCTTCACCAGGTTGTTGCGGGCGATCGACCGGCCGACCTCGACAGCGTCGTCCTCGCTCGCCGCGCCGGTGACCTCGATCGCGATCTCCTTCGTGGCGCCCTCCGCGTCGGCGACGAGCTGCAGCGCCAGGTCCCGGCAGACCGCGGTGACCGCCGCGGTCAGCTCCTCCGGCGTCGGCTCGATGCCCGACGCGCCGCTCGCCATGAGCAGCACCGTGTCGTTCGTCGACATGCAGCCGTCGGAGTCCACCCGGTCGAAGCTCTGCCGGGTCGCGGCCCGCAGCGCGCCGTCGAGCGTCGACGCGTCGGCGACCGCGTCGGTCGTCACCACGACGAGCATCGTCGCCAGGCCCGGCGCCAGCATGCCGGCGCCCTTCGCCATGCCGCCGACCGTGAAGCCCTGCCCACTGTGGACCGCGGTCTTCGAGACGGTGTCGGTCGTCATGATGGCCTTGGCCGCGGCCGCCCCGCCGTCGCGGGACAGCCCGCGGGCCGCCGCGTCGACGCCGGACAGCAGCTTCGCCATCGGCAGCCGCTCGCCGATCAGGCCGGTCGAGCACACCGCCACGTCGCCGGCGCCGACCGGGAAGCGCGACGCCCGCCCGGACAGCACGGCCGCCGTGTGCTCGGCGGTGGCGTGCGTGTCCTGGAAGCCGGCCGGCCCGGTGCAGGCGTTGGCGCCGCCCGAGTTGAGCACGACCGCCCGCACGATCCCGGCCCGCAGCACCTGCTGGCTCCACAGGACCGGCGCGGCCTTGATCCGGTTGCCGGTGAACACCGCCGCCGCGGTGGTGTCGGGCCCGTCGTTGACCACCAGGGCCACGTCGAGGGCGTTGCTCGCCTTGATCCCGGCGGCGACGCCGGCCGCCCGGAAGCCCTTCGGTGCCGTCACGCTCACGGTGCCACTCCGTCCACGGCGAGGCCTGCGGTCTCGGGCAGGCCCAGCATCAGGTTCGCGTTCTGGACGGCCTGCGCGGCCGCCCCCTTGCCCAGGTTGTCGATGGCGGACACGACGACGATCCGGCCGCTGTCGACGTCGATCGTCGCCTGCAGGTGCGCCGAGTTCGAGCCGAACGTGGCGCTGGTGTGCGGCCACTCGCCGGCCGGCAGCACGTGCACGAACGGCTCGTCGGCGTACGCGGCCCGCAGCACCTCGGCCGGGTCGGCGTCGCCGGCCGGCCGCGCGGTGACCGTCGCCAGGATGCCCCGCGGCATCGGCGCCAGCACCGGCGTGAACGACAGCGTCCGCGCGCCGGTCGCCTGCTTGATCTCGGGGACGTGCTGGTGGGCGCCGACCTTGTACGGCGACAGCGAGCCCATCACCTCGGAGGCGAGGAGGTGCTGCTTGGCCGCCCGGCCCGCGCCGGTCGTGCCGGACGCGGCCACGACGACGACGTCCTCGGGGTCCGCGACGCCGGCCGCGATGAGCGGCGCCAGCGCGAGCGTCGTGCTCACGGCGTAGCACCCGGTGCTGGCGACCCGGCTCGCGGCCGCGATCAGCTCCCGCTGCCCGGGCAGCTCCGGAAGGCCGTACGTCCAGGTGCCGGCGTGTTCGCCGGGGTAGTATCGCGACCAGGCCGCGGCATCCCGCAGCCGGAAGTCGGCACCGAGGTCGACGACCTTCACCGACTCGGGCAGCTGCGCCGCGATGGCCGCCGACTGCCCGTGCGGCAGCGCGAGGAAGACGAGGTCGAGGTCGGCGAGTGCGGCCGGCTCGGTCCTGGCCAGTACGACGTCGCGGAACGATCGCACGTGCGGATGGACGCTCCCGATCGTGGACCCGGCCTGTGCATGCCCGGTGGCCACCGCCAGCTCCAGATTCGGGTGCCCGGCGACGATGCGCAGCAGCTCACCGCCCGCGTACCCGGACGCACCCACCACAGCGACACGTATTCCCATGCGGTCGACTGTATCTCTATGCATCCGCACGTTTCAAGGAGATTGCGGCCAGGGTCACCCCGGCCGACCGGGATCTCACCCACCCCAGGCGAACCACTCACCCCTGCGAGCCCCCACGAGGCCCCGGCGAGGCCCCCACGAGGCCCCGGCGAGGGCGACGAGGCTCACCCCTCGACCCGCGAAGCTTCCTAGGAACCTAGTCTGTGTCGGCAGGCAAACGGACCGGAGCGCCCCGCACCGGACGGGGCGCGGCTACTCCGGGTCGAGGAAGCGCGCCAGCTGGGAGCGGTTGCGGACGTTCAGGCGGCGGTACAGGCGGGTCAGGTTCGCCTCGACGGCCTTGATCGAGAGGAACAGGGCGCGGGCGATCTCGCGGTTCGTGGCGCCCGCGCGGACCAGCTCCACGATGCGGCGCTCCGTCTCCGAGAGACCGGCGCCGCGGCCGCCGTCCAGGCGGGCCAGGTCGGCGGAGGCCACCTCGCGCCACGGGTCGGCCTCCGCCAGCGCGTAGCGGCGGACCGCCTCCGACAGCGCGGCCCGCGCGGCGCCCCGCCGGTGGGCCCGGCGCTCCAGGCCGCCCAGCGTGTAGTAGGCGCGGGCGACCTCCAGGGGGTACGGGTGGTCCTGCCACTCCTCGATCGCCCGGTGCAACGCCTCGGCGCCCTCGCGGGCCTCGCCCGTCGCGGCGGTGAGGACGGCGCGGGCGCGGGCCAGGCCCAGGAACACCACCCGGCGGTCCAGGTGGCGGGCGTGCTTCTCGACCTCCTCGAGGACCTCGGCGGCCTCGGCCCGCGCGCCCGCGCCGACCAGCGCCTCGATGAAGTCGGCGTGCCAGGGCAGGATGCCCGGGTCGAGGCGGCCCAGGCGGGTGTCGAGCGCGTAGGCCTCGCGCATCGCCTCGGCGGCGGCCACCGGGTCGCCGCGCAGGACGTGGACCAGGCCGCTCGTCGCGTACGCGAGCTTGATCCAGTCCTCGTCGCCGGCGGCCAGGCAGGCGACCAGGCCGCGCTCGGCGTAGCCGGCGGCGGCCGTGGCCGTGCCGCCGACGCTCTCGACGAGGGCCGCGACCAGGTAGCCGGGGCCGGGCGTGGTCTCGACGTCCACGTACAGGCGGACGCAGTCGCGACCTGCGGTCAGGGCGTCGGCGCAGCGGCCGGCGCGCCAGTAGATGCCGGCGACCGAGACGAGCACGGTGGCCAGGTCGCGGACGGTGCCGGCCCGCTCGACGGCGATGCGCAGGGCCTCGATGCGGCGCACGGCCTCGGCGGTCTCGCCCTTGAACAGGCGGCTCATCGCGGCCACCTGCCGGGCCGCGACGGTGGCCGGGGTGAGGGACAGGCCGCGGGCCAGCTTGCCGGCCCGTTCGAGGTACTCGTCGCCCTCGGTGCCGAGCAGGATGTTGCCGCGCCAGCTCAGCACCTCGACCAGGCGCTCCATGTCGCCGCACTGCTCGGCGGCCTCCTCGGCCCGCTTGAGCTCGGCGAGCGCGGCCTCGCTGTCGCCGTCGTAGTAGGCCTTGACGCCCTTGTACAGCCGCACGTGGGCGAGCAGGTCCGGGGTCTCGACGGCCTCGACGAACGCGGCGTCGAGCAGCGGGCCGGAGTTCGAGTGGTCCTCGCCGGACATCTCGACCAGCAGCAGCCGGGCGCCGACGCGGGTGCGGCGGTCGGCGGCGTCGCGCAGCGCGGCCGACGCGTGGCGGCGGGCGTCGACCGGGGAGCCGGCGGCGTAGGCGTACTGCGCCGCGCTCAGCCGGCGGACCGCGGCCACGCCTGGCGTGTCACGCGGGGTGCGCTCGGCGGCGAGGGCGGCCAGGTCGGCGGCCATCGCCGGGGCGCCGCGCAGGCGGGCGGCGGACGCGGCGTCGGCGAGGCACTCGGCGAGCGCCTCGTCGGGCTCGGGGCGGGCCGCGGCCAGGTGCCGGGCCCGGTCGACCGGGTCGGAGACGGTCTCGGCGAGCCGCTCGTGGGTCTCCCGCCGCGCGGGCACCGTGGCGTCGGCGTAGACCATCTCGCGCAGCAGCGGATGGCTGAACCTGATCGCCGTGTCCGGCTCGACCTGCAGTACACCGGCCGCCACCGCCGCCTCCAGGTTCGCCTCGGCGAGGCCGCACCGCTCCAGCAGGGCGAGGCTCGGGCGGGCCGCCGCGGCGACCGTGAGCAGCACCGGCCAGTCCTCGGCCGGCAGCGTGGCCAGGCGCGCCGCGAGCAGCTCGCGGAGGCGCTCCGGGACGGGGAGCGGGTCGGTCGCCGGGTACGGCGAGTTGCCCAGCGCCCGGCCCAGCTCGACGGCGTACAGCGGGTTGCCGGCGCTGGCGTCGTAGATGCGCTGGACGTGCGCCCGCCCGGCCTCGGCGCCGTAGCGGGCCCGCAGCAGGTCGGCGATGTCGCTCTGCGGCAGCGGCGGCACCGGCAGCGTGATGCTCGGCGGCGGGCACAGGTCCAGCCGCGTCGGGGCGCCGCCGTCGGGCAGCCGCTCGGCGGCGAGGACGCGCACCGGCACGTCGCCGAGGCGCCGCGCGACGAACCGCAGCACGCCGGCGCTGGGCTCGTCGATCCACTGGACGTCGTCGAGCACGAGCAGGACGGGCCGGTTGGCGGCCAGGCCGCGGAACAGCTCCAGCACCGCCAGCCGCACCGCGAGCTGGTCGTGCGGGGTGGCCGGCAGGGCGCTGCGCAGCAGGGCGCCGTCGAGCGCCGCGCGCAGATGGGGCGGCAGGTGCTCGGCCGCGTCGGGCGCGCCGTCGAAGAGGTCGACCAGCGCGAGGTACGGCAGGTCCGCCTCGGCCTCGGCGGCCGCCGCGCGCAGGACCAGCGCCTCGGTCTCGCCGGCCGCGAGCGCACCGAGGATTGTCGACTTGCCGATGCCCGCGGGCCCGCAGACCACCACGCTGCCGCCGCCCGCGAGCCGCTCCCGGGCGTGGGCCAGCAGGTCCGCGCGGCCGATCGGCGCGGCCGCACCGTTGCTCACCACGACCGTCTCACCACGACGCCGAGTCTCTAACGAACGCTTCCTCACCGCAACGGCTGACGAACGTCACCCGGCCGTCCGATGACAGCGGGGCGACGAGCGGTCAGCGAAAACGATCGCATGGGAGGACGGCCTGCCGGCCGATCTCCGGCCACTGCACGATGTGGACGGTTACCCAGGTCAATCCGGGCGCAGCACGGCATTCCGCCCGTGTCGCCGCCACCGCCGGGCCCCGCTCCGGGATGCCGTCGCGCGGGCCCGGGAGCCGCAGGTTCGCCGCGCACACCACGCACAGGAGTGTCGCGAACACGACAAGTGGCGTTCTGCCGGTTTCCGCATCTGTCGGCAAGTCCGCCACGCGGAGAACGACAAGCGCCCCGCCACGGGTCGTGGCGGGGCGCCGCTTGGCAACGCTGCTTGGATCGGGTCCAGAGCCGACAGGCCCCGACCAGAATCAGCTAGAGACGGCCTTCCTTGACCGCCTCGGTCACCCACGGGATGACCTCGTCGAGCATCTCGTCGAGCGACGTGGTCGCCTCGTAGCCCAGGACCGCCTTGGCCTTCGACACGTCCGGGACGCGCTTCTGCACGTCGTACTCGTACGGGTCGTCGGACACGACGCTGAACGGCACGTCCGGGCCCTTGATCTTGCGCCAGATCACCTCGGCGAGCTCGAGCACGTTGGTCGACTCGGCAGTGGAGATGTTGAAGTCCTCGTTGAAGGCCTTCTCGTGCTCCATCGCGGCGATGATGCCCTTGGCGAGGTCGCCGCCGTAGGTGTAGTGGCGGACCTGCTCGCCGGAGCCCAGGATGTGCAGCGGGTCCTGGCCCTTGACGATCTTCTGCACCAGGTCGGGCACGACGTGGGACATCGCCAGCTTGACGTTGCCGGAGAGCACCTCGACCTCGCCCAGCGCGCGGCCCTCGCCGACGCCGACGCAGTTGAACGGCCGCACGATCGTGTAGGGCAGCTTGTACTGGTCCCAGGCCGCCTTCGCGTAGTACTCGACGGCGAGCTTCTGGAAGCCGTAGGAGGACAGCGGCGGCGCGACCGTGCGCTCGTCGCCCTCCTTCGAGGGCCAGTGCGTGGTCGACTCGAACACCATCGAGGACGACAGGTACGTCATCTTCTTCAGGGTGCCGGACTGGTGCGCCTTGATCGCCGCGTCGCAGGACGAGGCCATGATCCGCTCGTTGGTGGCGAGCAGGTCGTAGGCGTAGGCGTGGAAGTAGGAGATGCCGCCGATCATCGCCGCGCCGGCGATGAAGTGGTCGCAACCGTCCAGCAGCTCGGTGACGAGGTCGACGTCACGCGCGTCGCCCTCGACGAAGCGGTAGTCGGGGTGGGAGTCGTAGCTCCGGGTGACCGGACCGTACTTCGAGTAGTTGTCCAGGCCGACCACCTGGTAGCCGCGGGACAGCAGCTCCTCGACGACGTATCCACCGATGAAGCCGGCCGAGCCGGTGACCAGGACCTTTGCCACAAACGCTCCTTCTAGCTCTGGACTGTCTGATTCTCGGACAAGTTGGCGCGTGCCGTCTGGGCGTCCGACCGGGCCGCCGAGGACGCGGGCCGCTTGGCCAGCTGCTCCATCGTGAGGCGGCGGCCGAAGGCGAAACGGAACCACTTCAGGTAGCTCGGCATGAACCGGCCGATGTCGAACCGGGACTCGCCGAGCTGGCGGTCGAGCCAGATCGTCGGGATCTCGGCGACCGGCAGGCGCAGCCGGGTGGCCTTCGCGGTGAGCTCGATGCCGATCTCGAAGCCGGTCTTCGACTCGATGCCGACCTGCCGGACGAAGTTCGTGGAGTAGGCCTTGAAGCTGTTCGTCGCGTCACGCGTGCCGACCCGGGCGAACATGTGCAGCGTGCGCCCGGCGGAGCGGGACAGCAGCCGCTTGAAGCGCGGGCCGCCGACCTGCTGCCCGCCCGGCATGTACCGCGAGGCCGCGGCGACGACGACACCGCGGTCGACGAGCCGGGCCAGGTCCTCGATCTGGCGCGGGTCGTCGGACCCGTCGGCCATGGTGACCACGGCGACGGGCGCCCGGGCGACGTCGATGCCGAAGCGGATCGCGTTGGCCGGGCCGCGGCCGTAGGTGTTGAGCACCGGGCGGACCCGCGGGTCGCGGGCCTGCACCTCCAGCGCGAACGGGACCGTCGTGTCCTCGGGCATGTCGTGCACCACGAGGACCTCGGCCGGCATCATGACCGCGCGCAGGATGCGCTCCAGGCACGGGACGATCGCGTCGCCCTCGTTGTACACCGGAATGACCACAGAGATCTGCGGCGTCAGGGTCATGCCGCCTCCGCTTCGCTCCGTCGGCACGCCTGCACACTGAGCCGATGATGAGCGGCCCCTCCGCTGCGCTCCGGACCGCTCATATGCGCACGCCCTTGTTGGTCACACCCCACATGTCCGCGACCGGGATGTCGGTCTGCAGGTCACGGTACTCCGGGTGCGGGGCGGCCACGATGAGCAGGTCGGCCCGCTGGAGCACCTCGTCGAGCGGGACGAACCGGTCGTCCTTCACGTACGGGTCGGTGCAGAGCGTCTCCTTGGCCCGCAGCATGACGACCTTGCGCAGCTTGTAGGCCAGGGACTCGCGGATGTCGTCGCTGCCGCCCTTGAACGCCATGCCCAGGATGCCGATCGTCATCTCCGACAGGTCGAAGCGCTCCTGCAGCTTCGACACCACGTAGAGCGGCAGGCCCTCGTTGATGAGCATCGCGCTGTGGCCCAGCACGAAGTTGTTGTTGTTGAACGCCGCGAGCTGCATCGTGTCCTTGAGCAGGCACGGGCCGGCGGCGAAGCCGGCGCCGGGCATGTCGGCGGCGCGCGGGTACTCGAACCGGATCGCGTGGCGGATCCGCTCGAAGTCGAGGCCGAAGTCGTTGGACATCATCCAGAACTGGTTCGCGGCCGCGAACTTGATGTACCGCCAGGTGTTGGTGAAGAGCTTGGCGAGCTCCGCCTCCTCCGGCTCCAGCACGACGATCTGGCTCGCGAGGTTGCGGAACAGCTTCTCGGCCCGCTGGGTCGCCTCGGGGGTGCGGGCGGCGACGATCTGGGGCAGCTCGAACAGCTCGGTCATGGCCTTGCCCTCGGCGATGCGCTCCGGGCAGAACGCGACGTCGGCGTTGACCCCGAGCCGCTTGAGCAGCTTCTCGGTCAGCGCGGTGACGCCCGGGTGAACGGTGCTGCGCAGGACGATGAGCTGTCCGTCACGCAGGAAGTCCGCGCAGCGCTCGATCGCCGCCGGCACCGCCGCGATGTTCGGGTTGAGGTGCTCGTCGACCGGTGTGCCCACGATCACGATGAGGTGCTCGGCCGTCGCGACGCTCGCCGGGTCGGTGGTCGCCTTGAGGCGGCCCTCCGCGACCGAGCCGGCCAGCGGCGCCGCCGCGCCCTCCTCGTCGAAGGGCAGCCGGCCCTCGTTGACCACGGCGACCGCGGCCGCGTTGATGTCGTACAGCGTCACCTGCAGTCCGCGGGAGGCGAGAGCGATGCCCAGGGGCAGCCCC
Organism: Dactylosporangium sp. NPDC005572; assembly: GCF_040605515.1. Classification (NCBI taxonomy): domain Bacteria; kingdom Bacillati; phylum Actinomycetota; class Actinomycetes; order Micromonosporales; family Micromonosporaceae; genus Dactylosporangium; species Dactylosporangium sp. NPDC005572. The sequence goes on from NZ_JBEXCY010000030.1 coordinate 34,479, forward strand.
ACCCGGCCACACCCGCCGATCACCACGACGTCGGTGGTGAACCCCGCCGATGCACTCACTTCTGACACGCGCTGCCCCTCCAGGAAGCCGAGATTCGATACCGGCGCTTGGCGCGGGCCGAGCCTCTCATCGGGTCACGCCGCAGGTGCACGGCGGAAGTACGGCTCGGCGCCGTGACGGTACCACTTCCGCGACACCCGGACCGGACGGAGACGAAGGCCAACGGTCTGATATCTGACGCACAGCGACGGCGGCCAAACCCCCAGGGAATGGCCGCCGTCGATGCATTGATCAGGCCCCGCGCAGGGCCGCGCCGTGCCGTTCGGCGGCAAGGGCGACCGCGGCGTCACGCGCCGCGAGCGTCTCCTCACCGGTGAGCGTCCGGTCGGGTGCCCGGAACGTGAGTTTGTACGCGAGCGACCTGCGCCCCGCGCCGAGCTGCGCACCGGCGTAGACGTCGAACAGCCGCACCGATTCCAGCAGCGGGCCGGCCCCCTCGGCGAGGGTCGCCTCGACGTCGGCGGCCGGCGTCGTGACGTCGACGTCGAGCGCCACGTCGATGAGCGCGGTCGGGAACGACGACAGCCGCGGCGCCGGCCAGGCACCGGGGATCGGCAGCTGGTCGAGGTCGAGCTCCATCGCGACGGTGCGCCGCGGCAGGTCGAGATCGGCACAGACGGCCGGGTGGAGTTCACCCGCGTGGCCCACCACCGTGTCACCCACCAGGAGGGCGGCGCATCGCCCGGGATGCCAGGGTGCCTCGGCCGCCGGGCGGACGGTCAGCTCGACCCCGGCGGCGTCCGCCGCGAGGCGGGCCGCCTCGACCGCGTCGGCCCAGTCGGCCGGGCGGCCGGCGCCCCACCAGCCGGCGGGCTGGGCATCGCCGGCGATCACCGCGGCGACGTGCCACGGCTGGTGCGGCAGCAGCGCGTCGGCGGCGGCCAGCTCCTCGGCCGGCGGCGGGCCGGCGACCCCGGCGGCGGGCGCCACCGCGATCGGGCCGGTCGGCAGGAACACCATGCCGACCTCGAACAGCGCGACGTCGCGCTGACCGCGGCCCAGGTTACGGCGCAGGGCGGCGAGCAGCGGCGGCAGCAGCGTGGTGCGCATGCCGGGCTCCTCGTCGGACAGCGGGTTGCGCAGCAGCACCAGGTCGCGGCGCGGGTCGCCGTCGGGGATCCGCATCGCGTCGAGCGTCGTGGTGCCCACGAACGGGTAGTTCAGCGCCTCGACGAAGCCGGCGTCGGCGAGCGCCCGGCCGACGGTGCGGCGACGGCGCTGGGTCGCGCTGAGCCCGGTGCCGGGCGGCGCGATCGGCAGCTCGCTCGGGATCCGGTCGTAGCCGTCGAGCCGCAGCACCTCCTCGACCAGGTCGGCCGGGTCGTTGAGGTCGTGCCGCCAGCTCGGCGGGGTGACGGTGACCGTGCCCCCGCTGACCTCGGCCTGGGTGCCGATCATCGCCAGGACCTCGAGCACGCGCTCCGGCGTGTAGTCGATGCCGGCCAGCTCCGACGGGCGCGTCAAGGCCATCGTGATCGACGCGGGCGGCTGTACCGCATAGACGTCGGTAACCCTCGGCTCGATCGTCCCGCCGCCGTACTGCGCCAGCAGGGTCGCGGCGCGCGCGCAGGCCGCCGCGGTGATCTGCGGGTCGACGCCGCGCTCGTACCGCTTGCCGGCCTCGCTCGGCAGCTTGTGCCGGCGGATCGTGCGCGCGACCGACAGCGGGTCCCAGTGGGCCGCCTCCAGCAGCACGTCGACGGTCGTCGGCGACACCTCGGTCGTGGTGCCGCCCATGACGGCGGCGAGCGACACGACGCCGGTGTCGTCGGCGATGACGATGTCCTGCGGGTCGAGGGACCGCTTGACGCCGTCGAGCGTGGTGAGCTTCTCCCCCGCCGCCGCGCGGCGCACCACGAGCGGGCCGGTGAGCTGCTCGAGGTCCCAGGCGTGCATCGGCTGGCCGAGCTCGATCATCACGTAGTTGGTGATGTCGACGGGCAGCGAGATGGACCGGATGCCGGCCACCGCGAGCCGGTCCTTGATCCACTTCGGCGTGCCGGCGGCCGGGTCGACGCCGCGCACGGCGACGGCCGTGAACCGGTCGCAGGCGATGCTGTCGCGCACGTCGATGCGGTACGCCTCGGTGCCGTCGCCCTCCAGCGGGAGGATCGCCGCGACCGGGTCGCGGTAGGCGCCGCCGAGCGAGTGCGACAGCTCCCGCGCGATGCCGCGCACGGAGAAGCAGTACCCCCGGTCGGGCGTGACGTTGATCTCGACCACGACGTCGTCGAGCCCGACGAGCGGCCGCGCCTCGTCACCGGGCTTCGCCGTGTCTGCGGGCAGCACGATGATGCCGTCGTGGTCGTCGGAGACGCCCAGCTCGCGGCCGGAGCAGATCATGCCGTTGGAGACGTGGCCGTAGGTCTTGCGGGCCGCGATCGCGAACCCGCCGGGCAGCACGGCGCCGGGCAGGGCGACCACGACGAGGTCACCCTCGGCGAAGTTGCGGGCGCCGCAGATGATGCCCTGCGGCTGCTCCCCGCCGACGTCGACCAGGCAGTACCGGATCGGCTTCTTGAGGCCGGTCAGCTCCTCGATCGACTCGACCCGCCCGACGACGAGCGGGCCCTCGACGGCCGCGCCGGTGTCGGCCATCTCCTCGACCTCGAGGCCGACCTTGACGAGCGCCTTCTCCAGCCCGTCGGCGTCGAGGTCGGCCGGCAGGTCGACGTGCTCACGCAGCCAGGACAGCGTTACGCGCACCTCAGGCCTCCCATCCGAACGCCCGCGCGTACCGCACGTCGCCCTCCACCATGTCGCGCATGTCGCTCGCCTCGTTGCGGAACATCAGCGCGCGTTCGATCCCCATGCCGAACGCGAAGCCGGAGTACTCCTCCGGGTCGATGCCGCAGGCACGCAGCACCCGCGGGTTGACCATGCCGCAGCCGCCCCACTCGACCCAGCGCGGGCCGTCGCGGTGCTGCGGGAACCACAGGTCGATCTCGGCCCCCGGCTCGACGAACGGGAAGTACGACGGGCGCAGGCGGGTCCTCGCCTCGGGGCCGAACATGCCCTTGACGAAGTTGTCGAGGGTGCCCTTGAGGTGGCCCATCGTGATGCCCTTGTCCACGACCAGGCCCTCGACCTGGTGGAAGACGGGCGTGTGGGTGGCGTCGAGCTCGTCGGTGCGGTACACCCGCCCGGGGCAGATGACGTAGATCGGCGGCTTCCGGGTCGTCATCGTGCGCGCCTGCACCGGCGAGGTGTGGGTGCGCAGGACGATCCGCGAGTCCTCCTCGACCCCGGTGGCGGCGACGAAGAACGTGTCCATCATCGAGCGCGCCGGGTGGTCGGGGTGCATGTTGAGGGCGTCGAAGTTGTACCACTCCCACTCGACCTCGGGACCCTCGGCGACCTGGTAGCCCATGCCGACGAACAGGTCCTCGACCCGCTCCATGATCTTCGTCAGCGGGTGCTGGGCGCCGCGGGGCCGGCGGTCGGCCGGCAGCGTGACGTCGACGGCCTCCTCGACCAGGACCCGCTCCTCGCGCTCGGCGGTGAGGGTGGCGAGGCGCCCGTCGAAGGCGGCCTGCACGGCGACGCGGGCCACGTTGACCCGCTTGCCGGCGTCGGCCTTCGCGGCCGGCGGGAGGCTGCCGATCTCGCGGCGCGCCAGGGACACCGGGGCGCGGTCGCCCAGGTGCTGGTGCTTCAGCGCGGCGAGCGCGTCGAGGTCGCCCGCTCCCGCGAACGCCTTCTCGGCCGCGGCGACGGCGTCGTCGAGTGCGCCCTGGTCCAGCAGCGCGGCCTGTTTCGGATCGTACGGATCATTGCGGTACGTCATCAGACTCTTCCCACGCGAGATTGGCCTCGGACAGTGTAGTGAGGTCCGCCCGCCGGGTCGTGGGAGGCTTCAGGAGGCGTGCGAGAGCGCCTGTCGCCCACCGTCACCGGCGGGCCGCATAAACAGGACGCTCACGGATCTACTCCCTCATCGCTTTCGCGGAACTGTACAAGCATACCGCCGCCGCAGCAGCCAGATTGAGGCTCTCGGCGCCGCCCAGGAGGGGCACCCGGACGCGGGCGTCGGCGCGGGCCTTGGCGTCGTCGGGCAGGCCGTGGGCCTCGGAGCCGAACAGCCACGCGGTCGGCGCGGCCAGATCGTCCAGGTCGAACAGGTCGGTGTCGCCGTAGCCGTCGGCGGCGAGGATCCGCAGGCCGGCGGCGCGCAGCCCGGCGATCGCCACGGCGGTGTCGCGGGCACGGACGACGTCGACGTGGAACAGGCTGCCGGCGGAGGCGCGGACAGCCTTGCCGTTGTACGGATCGACGCTGTCGCCGGCGAGGACCACGGCGGCCGCGCCGGCGGCGTCGGCGGTGCGCAGGACGGTGCCGGCGTTGCCGGGGTCGCGGATCTCGACGCAGACGGCGACCAGGCGGGGCCCGCGCTCCAGCGCGGTGCTCAGGGGCACGTCGCGCTGCTTGCAGACGGCGACCATGCCCTGCGGGTTCACCGTCTCGGTGAGCGCGTCCAGGGCGGCGTCGTCGACGAGGCTCGCCTCGCCGGTCAGCTCGGGGTGGCGTTCCCGCGCGTCGGCCGTGCAGAACAGCTCGACGACGGCGCCGGCCCGCAGGGCCTCGCGGACCGCCTGCGGCCCCTCGGCCAGGAAGCGACCGGTCTCGTCGCGGTCGCGGCGGCGCTGCAGGCGCCGGGCAGCAACAACCCGGGGGGTCCGCGTGGTGAAGACCGCCCCGGGTTGCCGGATCACGTCAGGCTGCGGCAACGGCCGTCTTCGCCACCTGCACGAGACCGCTGAACGCCTTGGCGTCACTGACGGCGAGCTCGGCGAGGATCTTGCGGTCGACCTCGACGCCGGCGAGGCGCAGGCCCTGGATGAGCCGGTTGTAGGTCAGGCCGTTGGCGCGGGCCGCCGCGTTGATGCGCGTGATCCACAGCTGGCGGAAGTCGCCCTTGCGGTCACGGCGGTCACGGTAGGCGTACTGCATCGAGTGCAGCACCTGCTCCTTGGCCTTGCGGTAGAGCCGGGAGCGCTGACCACGGTAGCCGCTGGCGGTCTCCAGGACGGTGCGGCGCTTCTTCTGGGCGTTCACTGCCCGCTTCACGCGTGCCACGGTTCGTACTCCTCATGCGAGACCGGCCCGGGACAAGGGGCCGGCCGGAAAGAAACGGTCAAGGTCGGGGGGTTGTGGCGCAGCGGGTCGGGTCGGGTCCAGAGCCGAGAGGCCCCGACCGAACCGGGCTAGAGGCCGAGCAGCTTCTTGATCTTCCGGGTCTCGGTGCCGGCGAGCTCGACGTTGCCGCTCAGGCGGCGGGTGCGCTTGGTGGGCTTGACCTCGAGCAGGTGGCGCTTGCCGGCCGGCTCGGCGAGGAACTTGCCCTTGCCCGTGATCTTCACGCGCTTCTTCATCCCGGAGTGCGGCTTGAACTTCGGCATGCTGGTGTTGCCCTTCATGAGGTGCGCCGGCACCCTGATCTTGCAATGGTCAGGGTGCCGTGACGCGCCGGCGCGCAGCCGAGAGCCCCGCGTGGTGCAGGTCCCGCCCGCACGACGCGGTTGGTTGATATGTGACGGTGCTGGTTATGCCTGATCTGCGGTGACGACCTCGGGCACGGCGGCTGTTTCGCCCTCCGAGCTCGTGCCGCCGTCCGCCTTCGGCTCGCGCGACTGGGTCGCCGCGGCCTTGACGTTACGGTGCGGTGCCAAGACCATGATCATGTTGCGGCCGTCCTGCTTGGGCGCGGCCTCGACGAAGCCCAGCTCCTGGATCTCCTCCGAGAGCTTGCGCAGCAGCCGGAACCCCAGCTCCGGGCGGCTCTGCTCGCGGCCTCGGAACATGATCGTTACCTTGACCTTGTCGCCCGCCTTCAGGAACCGCACCACGTGACCCTTCTTGGTCTCGTAGTCGTGCGGATCGATCTTCGGGCGGAGCTTCATCTCCTTGATGACGGTCTGCTGCTGGTTACGCCGGGCTTCCCGGGCCTTGAGCGCGCTCTCGTACTTGAACTTGCCGAAGTCCATGAGCTTGCAGACGGGCGGGCGTGCCATGGGCGCAACTTCGACCAGGTCCAGGTCCACGTCGGCGGCCAGCTGCAGAGCGCGCTCCAGGGGGACGATGCCCACCTGCTCACCCTCCGGGCCGACCAGCCGGACCTCACGTGCCCGGATCTGCTCGTTGACGCGTGGCTCGACGCTGATGTGGCCTCCTCGATCGGTGGTTCAACTCCGGTGGTCGACCTGGGCCCAGCGGCGCTGGGTCTCCAAAACGGAAAAGCCCCGCCGCGCTATGCGCATGCGAGGGCCCTTCGACCGCCGCCAGCCTCTCGGCCGAGACGGTCAGACCGGACCCGGCCGCCTTGCGCCGCACGGGTGGGAGCCTGGTGCGCTCCGCTTCGAACATCCGCCCGAGAGCAGGATGCGGTCGACGTCGCCTACTCTACCACGCTCTTCGCGCGGCTCGCGGTGTGCAGGGCCCGCAGGCTGCGGGCGGCCTGCACCGCGTAGTCCTTGTCCGCCATCTGCACCGCCATCACCGCGATCCGCTCGTCGTCCTCCAGGTCGAGGGTGAGCCACGGGGTGCCCCGGCCGAACGTCACGGCCCGGACCACCTCCCAGGGCAGGTCGTACGACCCGATGATGTTGCGGACCCGCACGCCCCGCGCGTCGGCCACGACCCGGGGCCGGGTCATCAGCAGGATGCCGGCGGCGGCGCACAGGCCCAGGCCGATCATCGCGGCCTGGTCGCCGCGCTGGAAGTAGCCCGGGCCGTCGCCGGTCTTGCCGTGCAGGCCGAATGCGATGAGGGTGAAGACCACGACGACGACCGCCGCCAGGACGTAGGCGATGATGCGGGCCCGCTGCGGGCGTGCGGTGACGGTGCTGTTCACGGGATCGAGTGTGCCACTACAGCCGGCACGCGTGGATGTCGGTCACCAGGATGGCGCGCGCGCCCACCTCGTACAGCTCGTCCATGATCCGGTGCATCTCGTCCCGCAGGACCATCGCCTGCACCGCCACCCAGCCCTCGCGGTGCAGCGGGGAGATGGTCGGCGACTCGATGCCGGGGGTCAGCGCGACCGCGGCGTCGAGCGCGTCGGCCCGCACGTCGTAGGCGAGCATCACGTAGCGGCGGGCCACCAGGACACCCTGGAGGCGGCGCAGGAGCTGCTTGTAGCCGGCACCGTCGGTGTCCGAGCCGGCCCGGCGGATGAGCACGGCCGACGAGCGCAGGATCGGCTCGCCGAGCGTCTCCAGGCCGGCCTGGCGCAGCGTGGCGCCGGTCTCCACGACGTCGGCGATCACGTCGGCGACGCCCAGCCGGATGGCGTTCTCGACCGCGCCGTCCAGCCGGATCACCTCCGCGGTGACGCCGTGCTCGGTGAGGTACCGCTGCATCACCCCGGGATAGGCGGTGGCCACCCGCAGGCCGGCGAGGTCGCCCGGCTCCGACCCCTTCAGCGAGCCCGCCACCGCCGCGAAGCGGAACGTGGCCCGGCCGAAGCCGAGGTCGAGCACCTCCTCGGCGTCGCTCTCGGCGTCGATGAGCAGGTCCCGGCCGGTGATGCCGAGGTCGAGGTCGCCCGAGCCGACGTACGTGGCGATGTCGCGGGGGCGCAGGTAGAAGAACTCGACGTCGTTGGCGACGTCGCGGCAGAGCAGGTCCTTGGGGTCGCTCCGCTGGCGGTAGCCGGCCTCCTGCAGCATCTGGGCGGCGGGGCCGGAGAGGGTTCCTTTGTTGGGGACGGCGATGCGCAGCATCAACGGGCTCCTATGTTCTGTCGTGGGGAACGGGCGGGTCACCGACTAGAGATGTCGGTACACGTCCTCCAGCGACAGGCCGGTGGCCAGCATCAGGCACTGCACCTGGTAGAGCAGCTGGGACAGCTCCTCGGCGGTGCGCTCCGGCCCCTCGTGCTCGGCCGCCATCCAGCTCTCGGCGGCCTCCTCGACGACCTTCTTGCCGATGAAATGGACGCCCTTCTCCAGCGCCGCGACGGTGCCGGATCCCGGGGTGCCCGCCGCGGCCTTGGCGGCCAGCTCGGCGAACAGCTCGTCGAAGGTCTTCACGGGCACGCATTCTCGCAGGCTCCGACCCCGGGGCGGAATCCATATCTCGACAGGCGTGTCGTGCCTCACGCCACCGCTTCGACCGGCGCGTGGGCCGGCGCTTCAGCCGGCGCTTCAGCCGACCGTGAACTCGTGGTCGTCGACGGCCTGGATGCTGCCGTCCTTCATCGAGACGTACCACGACTCCACCGTGTAGCGGCCCGGTGGCAGCGTCACCGGCACCCGCGCCTCGCCGAGGGCCGGCGCGCCCGCGGTGAGCTGGACGGTCTGCTCGAACACGACCTTCCCGCCGGCGCCGCGGATCCGCAGCTGGACCGTGCCCTCGTGGACCACGCCGGCGAGGTACACGACGAAGCTGCGCCCGGCCTGCTGGTCCTGCTGCGGGTCGATCACCCAGACGGGGCCCTGGACGTCGGCCATCGGCGCCTGGCGCAGCGGGCCGCCGGCGTCGACGCTCCCCCACAGCTTCGCCACGGGTGCCCCGTCGACGACGACCCGGATCGCGTCGGCCTTCTTGATCGAGGTGTACGTGCCTGCGGCCGCGACCGTGTACACCAGCTGCTGCACGGCGAGGGCCCGGGCGCCGTCCCGCGCGTCGGTGCCGACGCTCCCGAGGTCGACCGCCACCGATTTCCCGTCGATCGACACGCCGTGGACCGTGACCCCCGGCGGCCAGGCGGTGCCGTAGTCGGGGTCGCGGGCCCGGCCCGACAGCGACTCCCGGACGGCGGCGGCGATGCGCTCGGCGTCGGTGTCGGCGGTGAGCGGGACGGCGTGGAACTCGCGGTACAGCATCCCGTTGCGGATGAAGTAGACCGGCAGCTGCACGCTCACCGGCGGCGACGGGGCCGCCGACGCGCTGGGGCCCGCCGGCGACGGCGTGGTGGGGCCGGCGGTGGCGGCCGGCTGCGGGCCGGGCTGCGGGCCCTGCTCCGGCGCGAACACGACGACGCCGGCCGCGATGGCGGCGGCCACCGCGGCGGCGGCACCCATCATGGCCCAGCCGTTGCGGCGCCGCTCGGTAGTGCGCATGCGGATGAGGGCCAGCGCGTCGGGCGCCGGCTCGACCTCGACCGCGCGGGCCCGCAACGCGTCGCGCAGCCGGTCCTCGGGCGTCTCGCCTGGTCTCATGGCGCGTGCTCCAGAATCTCCCGCAGGGCCGCCATGCCCCGCGCGGCGTGGCTCTTGACCGCGCCCCGGCTGACCCCCATCGCGTCGGCGATCTCGGCCTCGGACAGCTCCGCGTAATACCGCAGGACGATCGCCTCCCGCTGGCGGGCCGGCAGGCGGCGGACCGCCTCCAGGATCTCCCGGTGCCGCAGCAGGCTCAGCGCCCCGGTCTCGGCGCTCGCCACGGTCTGCTCGTCGGCGCTGCTGCGGGCGACGTACCGGTCGGCGACCCCCCGCTTCCGCAGCGCCGAGCGGGCCCCGTTGACGACGCTGGTGCGCAGGTAGGCGAGCGCCTTGTCCGCGTCGCGCAGCCGCCACCAGTGCCGGTGCAGCGCCACGTAGGCGTCCTGGACGACGTCCTCGGCCAGGGCCTCGTCGTGCAGCAGCAGCACCCCGAGCCGCACCAGCCCCCGGTAGTGGGCGGCGAACAGCATGGTGACGGCGTCGTCCGCGGTCCACGGCTCCTCCCGGGCGGCCTCACCCACCATGGGCCTACGGTCCCATGCGGTCGTCCCGGCATTGGCCATCACGCATCACTGACGCGCGAACGTGCCCGTCGGTTTACCTGATCGGCACCGCGGATAATCTGTCGCTCGTGGATGTGGATTACAGCGACGAAGAGTGGGGCCTCCTCGTGGGCCTGCCGCAGTCCGTGCTCATCGCGGCCTCCCAGGCGGAGGCGGACGGCAGCCGGCGCACCCGCGACGAGTGGACGGTCGGCATGACGGCGATCGCCGACGGCCGCGGGTCGTCGTCGTCGCTGGTGCAGAAGGTGGCCGCCGAGGTGGTCGCCCGGCAGGGCGACATCGAGGAGGGCGAGGAGCCCCCGGTCATCGAGTTCCCCGACCGCGAGGCGGGCATCGCCGACGTGCTCACGCGCGCGGGCGAGGCGCACGAGCTGCTGATCGCCAAGGCCGACCCGGAGGACGCCGAGGCGTACCGCTTCTGGCTCGTCACCGTCACCGACGCGGTGGTCAGCGCCTCCCGCACCGGCGGCGTGCTCGGCCTGGGCGGCGAGCAGGTCACCCCGGCCGAGCGCTCGTTCCGGGACTCCCTGGCCACCGCCCTGGCCGTCTGAGCTACGACTTGGCGACCTGCCGGAGGGCATGGGCGGCGTCGAGCGCGGCCAGCGTCGCGGCGTAGCCCTTGTCCTCCGCCGAGCCCGGCAGGCCGGCCCGGTCGCGGGCCTGGTCGAAGTTGTCGACCGTGAGCACGCCGTGCGCGACCGGGGTCGACGCGTCCAGGGCGACCCGGGTCAGCCCGTCGGTGACCGACTGGCAGACGTACTCGAAGTGGGCGGTGTCGCCGCGGATCACCACGCCGAGCGCCACCACGGCGTCGAAGCGGTGGGCCAGGGCCTGGGCCAGCACCGGCAGCTCGACCGCGCCGTCGACCCGGGCGACCGTGATGTGGTCGACGTTCGACGCCTCCCCGGCCTCGATCGCCCGGTTGAGCATGTGGTCGACGAGCTCGGCGTGCCAGCGGGTGGCCACGATGCCCAGGGTCAGTCCGGTGCCGTCCACGCGCTGCAGGACGGGCGCTCCACTACCAGCCATCTCTTACGCAAGTCCTTCCGCGACCTCGTCCAGCTCGTCCAGCAGGTGCCCCATCCGGTCCCGCTTGGTGCGCAGGTAGCGCACGTTCTCCGGGTGCGGCCGGGTCGGCAGGGGCACGCGACCCAGCACGGACAGACCGTACCCCTCCAGGCCCGCCCGCTTGGCCGGGTTGTTCGTCAGCAACCGCATCGTCTTGATGCCGAGGTCGACCAGGATCTGCGCGCCGGTGCCGTAGTCGCGGGCGTCGGCGGGCAGGCCCAGGTCGAGGTTGGCGTCGACGGTGTCCCGGCCGAGATCCTGCAGCTGGTACGCCTGCAGCTTGTGCATCAGGCCGATGCCGCGCCCCTCGTGCCCGCGCATGTAGAGCACGACGCCCCGGCCCTCCGCGGCGACCATCCGCATCGAGGCCTGCAACTGCGGGCCGCAGTCGCAGCGCACCGAGGTGAACACGTCGCCGGTGAGGCACTCCGAGTGGACCCGGACCAGCACGTCCTCGCCGTCGCCGAGGTCGCCGTAGACGAGCGCGATGTGCTCGCCGTTGTCGAACATCGTGGTGTACCCGACGGCGCGGAACACGCCGTGCTCGGTCGGCAGCCGGGTCTCGGCGACCCGCTCGATCTGCTGCTCGGTGTGCCGGCGGTACGCGATGAGGTCGGCGATGCTGATGAGCGAGAGGTCGTGCTCCTCCGCGAAGCGGCGCAGGTCGGGCAGCCGCATCATGGTGCCGTCGTCGTTGACCATCTCGCACAGCACGCCCGCGGGGCGCAGCCCGGCCATGCTCGCCAGGTCGACCGCGGCCTCGGTGTGGCCGGCCCGGCGCAGCACGCCACCGGCCTTCGCCCGCAGCGGCACGACGTGGCCCGGGCGGGAGAGGTCGGTCGGGGCGGTGTCGGGCGAGGAGAGCAGCCGGATGGTGTGCGCGCGGTCGGCCGCCGAGATGCCCGTCGAGACGCCGAACCGGGCGTCGACGGTCACCGTGTAGGCGGTGCCGCGGCGGTCCTGGTTCGTGCGGTACATCGGGGGCAGGTCGAGGCGGTCCGCCTCCTCCTCGGTGATCGGGACGCAGATGTAGCCCGACGTGTAGCGGACCATGAACGCCACCAGCTCGGGCGTCGCGTGCTCGGCGGCGAAGATGAGGTCGCCCTCGTTCTCGCGGTCCTCGTCGTCGACGACGATGACGGCCTTGCCGGCGGCGATGTCCTTGATCGCCCGCTCGATCGGGTCCAGGTCCGTGACCGGCGCCGTCGGCCCACCGCCTCCGCTTCGCTCCGGCGCCGGTCCGAGACCGAAAGCGCGCTGAGCCTCCTGATGAGCGCCCCCTCCGCTCCGCTGCGGGGCGCTCATGACCGCACCGAACCGAGCAGCTTCTCCACGTACTTGGCCATGATGTCGACCTCCAGGTTGACCCGCTCGCCGACGCTGCGCGCGCCGAGGGTGGTGAGCTTGAGCGTGGTCGGGATGAGCCCGACCGAGAAACTGTCGTCATCGACGGCGGTGACCGTGAGGGAGATGCCGTCCACGGTGATCGAGCCCTTCTCGACGACGTACCGCGCCAGCGCCGACGGCAGCGAGAACGTCACCGTCTCCCACTGGTCGCCGGGCTCGCGGGCGAGCACCTCGCCGACCCCGTCGACGTGGCCCTGGACGATGTGCCCGCCGAGGCGGGTCGCGACGGTGGCGGCGCGCTCCAGGTTGACCGGCGCGCCGGTCCGCAGCGACCCGAGCGTGGAGCGCCGCAGCGACTCGCCCATCACGTCGGCCGTGAAGACCCCGTCGGCGTTGTCGACCACGGTCAGACACACCCCGTTGACGGAGATCGAGTCGCCGTGCGCGGCGTCCGAGGTGACGGTGGCGCCGCGGATGGCCAGCCGCGCCGAGTCGCCCAGCTCGTCGATCGAGACGACCGTCCCGAGCTCTTCGATGATGCCCGTGAACACTGGTCACACACCTTTCACAGTTGCCGTCAGGCGGACGTCGGGTCCGATCCTGGCGAGGTCGACAACGTCGAGCGTCAATGCTTCGGTGATCGTGGAAATTCCCGCCGGGCCGAGCGCGGCCGGCCCGGCTCCGAGCAGCTTGGGGGCCAGGTAGGCGACGACGCGGTCGATCAGGCCCTCGGCGAGGAACGCGCCGGCGAGCGTCGGCCCGCCCTCCAGCAGCGCCGAGCGCACGCCCCGGCGGTACAACTCCTGCAGCATCGGCCGCAGCTCGACCGGTCCGCCGTTCCCGGTCACGACCCAGGTCGACGCACTGTCATCGAGCACCTTCGCGGTCGCCGGCGCACTGCGGGTGCCCGCCACGACCACCCGGAGCGGGTTGCGCCGCACGTCCGGCAGGCGCACGGTGAGCTGCGGATCGTCGGCCAGCACGGTCCCGATGCCGGCGATGATGGCGTCGACGCCGGCCCGCAGCCGGTGCACGTCCTCCCGGGCCTGCGGGGAGGTGATCCACATGCTGGTGCCGTCGGCGGCGGCGGAGCGCCCGTCGAGCGTGGCCGCGAACTTCCAGATGACGTAAGGGGTGCCGCGATCGACGGCGGTCAGCCAGCCGACCATCGCGTCCCGGGCGAACTCCGGCAGGACCGTGCCGATCTCCGCCCGGAGGCCGGCCGCCCGCAGCCGCTCCAGGCCACCCGCGGCGACCGGGTTGGGGTCGCGCACACCGGCGACGACCCGGGCCACCCCGGCGGCGATGAGCGCCTCGGTGCAGGGGCCGGTGCGGCCGGTGTGGTTGCAGGGCTCCAGCGTGACGTACGCGGTGGCGCCGCGGGCCCGCTCGCCGGCCTGCTCCAGGGCCCTGACCTCGGCGTGCGGCCCGCCGGCCGGCGCCGTGCGCCCCTCGCCGACGACCGTGCCGTCGGGCGCGGCGATGACGGCGCCCACGTTGGGGTTGGGACTGGTCTCGCCGAGGCTCAGGCGCGCGAGCTCCACGGCTCGGCGCATGAGGTCCTGCTCGTCCATGCCAACTCCCGCGCGGTCAAGGTCACGCGAAGGAGGGCTGATGGGGACACGACGGCGGCAGGGGGCGACAGCTCACGCGCGGACGCGCGGGCCGGCCCCTGCTTCCGCGCGCTGAACTCCCATCCGGACTTTCACCGTCGGCCCTGGACTCACACCAGGTCCACCGGCCGATGGCTTCGGCCGGGTCGCGGGCTTCCGGCCTCTCGGCCGGTCACCGCCGGTTCGGAATTGCACCGAGCCCCGCCAGCGCGTGGTGGGTACGTAACCCGAGTCTGCCACACGAACGCGGTCCTTACCGCCGTCCCGGGGGAGGGACATGCGTCACAGGCCGACGATGCCCCGCCGGTCGACGGCGACGTAGTTGCCGTGGTGCTTCTTGGCGACCGACTTCATCTCGGTGGCGACGGAGATGATGTCGCGCGGGTCGCTGAGCGACCCGCCCGCCGACGGGGTGCCGATCGCCACGCCGATCGACAGGGTGACCAGGTTGGCCTGCTGGACCTCGCCGTTGCGCTGGACGACCTCGATGTAGCCGCGCTCGGCGTCGATCGGGTCGTAGAGGGCGTCGGCGGCGTTCTGGAACTCCAGGATCGCCCTGGTGGTGAGGTCCTTGAGCTGCTCGGGGGCGCACACGACGAGGTAGTCGTCGCCGCCGATGTGGCCGAGGAACGCCGGCGGCAGGCCGACCGCGACCACCGCCCGGTGCAGCGCCCGGGCCAGCGCGGTGATGAACTCGTCGCCGCGGGCGAACCCGTAGACGTCGTTGACCGGCTTGAACCGGTCGATGTCGACGTGCGAGACGGCGAAGTCGCTGCCGGCCCGGGCCCGGTCGGTGATCTCGCGCAGGATGCGGCTGTTGCCGGGCAGCCCGGTGAGCGGGGAGACCTCCCGGTTCTCCTGGTTGCGCCGCAGCGTCGAGCGCACCCGGGCGACCAGCTCCATGGTGTCGAACGGCTTCACCAGGTAGTCGTCGGCGCCGGCCTGCAGCCCGATCACCTTGTCGGCGGTCTGGCCGCGGGCGGTGAGCAGGATGATCGGCATCGGGGCGGTCATCGGGTCGGCCCGCAGCCGGCGGGTCAGCTCCAGGCCGTCGAGCTGCGGCATCATCCAGTCGACCACGGCCAGGGCCGGCTGGTGCCGGGCGATCATGTCGAGCGCGGTCTCGCCGTCGTGCGCCAGCAGGACGTCGAAGCCCTCCAGGTCGAGGTTGACCTTGATGAAGCGAGCGATGTCGACGTCGTCGTCGACCACGAGGATGACGTCCGGCTCGCCCACATCTATCCCGTCTGTGCGCTGGCCGCTGCGGCCGTGGCGCGGAGCTTGCGCACCGCGGCGGCCGGGTCGTCGGCGCCGTAGACCGCGGTGCCCGCCACGAACGTGTCGGCACCCGCTGCAGCGCAGGCCGCGATGGTATCTTCGGCCACCCCGCCGTCGACTTCAATGCGCAGTTCCAGGTGGCCGGCGTCGGCGTGCCGGCGGGCGGCGCGGACCTTGTCGAGCAGGTGGGGCAGGAACCGCTGGCCGCCGAAGCCCGCCTTGATCGTCATGATCAGCAGCAGGTCGAAGTGGGGCAGCACGTCGAGATACCCCTCCACGGGGGTGTCGCGGTCGATCGCCAGCCCGGCCCGGCTGCCGGCCGCGCGCAGGTCCTTGGCGATCGCGACCGGGTCGGTGGCCGCCTCGGCGTGGAACGTGACGTTGTACGCCCCCGCCTCCGCATACCCCGTGGCCCAGCGGGCCGGGTCGGCGATCATGAGGTGGCAGTCGAACGGCAGCGTGGTCGCCTTCCGCAGGCTCTGCACCACCGGCAGCCCGATCGTGAGGTTGGGGACGAAGTGGTAGTCCATGACGTCGACGTGCAGCCAGTCGGCCGCACCCTCCACGACCCGCGCCTCGTCAGCCAGACGGGCGAAGTCCGCGGCGAGAATCGAGGGCGCGATCAGCACGTTCTCCTGCACCCGCTCACTGTACTGTGCGCCCGCCGCCGCCCAACTGCGACAATGGCCGACATGGATGTCGTCGACGCGATCATCGCCGACCACGTGCGGTTCGAGACCCTGCTGCGCCGGCTCCGCACCCGCGACACCGACCGGGACGCCCTGCGGGCCGGCCGCGCCTCGACGCGCGCCGAGCTGGCCGACCTGCTGGTGGCGCACGCCCTGGCCGAGGAGTCGGAGGTGTACCCGAAGCTGCGTGAGCTCTTCGGCGGCGAGGACCACGTGGAGCACGGCGAGGACGAGCACGCCGACGGCCACCGTAAGCTGCTGGCGCTCCTCGACGTGGCCGACGTGACGTCGAAGGACTTCGACCGGGCGCTGGGGAAGCTGGCCAACTCGCTCGCCCACCACCTGGACGAGGAGGAGCGGACCCTGCTCAACGACGCCCGCCTGAACCTGGACGCGGACACCCGCGCCTCCCTGGGCGCGGCCTGGCTGGCGGAGCGCGACCGCCTGATCGCCGCCGGCTGCGGCGCCCGCGACGCGGTGGCCGCGCTGCTCCCCGACCAGCCGGGGCGGGGTTCAGCGACGTCCGGGGGGTGACGCGGACCCGGACCACCCTGGCGTGCGCGGCCCGTCCCTGAGCGTCTCGGCCAGCGTCTCCGCCAGGGGCGGGGCGTCGCGGCGGTTGTCCACCGCGAGGTGCGGCACCGCCGGGGCACGCTCCGGCGGGATGGCGGCCAGGAACTCGTCCCAGTGGGCGAGCTTCTGACCGTCGCGGTGCGAGCCGCGGGCGATCAGCCGCTCCCGCAGGGTCGCCGGGTCGGAGCGGACCCAGACCAGCCGGACCGGGTCGCCGCCGAGCGCGGCGACGAACGCCGCCCACCGGGCCGGGTCCCCGATCTGGCCGGTGAACGGGCCGGACAGCAGGACCGGGCAGCCGTGGGCCCGGATCTCCCGGGCGGTCGCGGCCAGGCCGGCGTACTCGTGGACCTTGACGTGCTCGTCGTACCACGGGCCCTCGCGCTCGTCCGGCGGCCGGCCCCCGGCGGCGAGGGTGGCCGCCACGAAGTCGCCGTAGACGGTGTCCTTGTCGAGCAGGGCCGGCACCGGCGACAGCATCCCGAGCAGCAGGCCGGCGACCGTCGACTTGCCGGCCCCCGGCGGCCCGGCGACCACCCAGACGTCGGCCGGGGTCATGCGACGAGGAGCTGGTTGGTCGCGAGCTCGCGGTACAGCGCGTTGGTCTCGGTCAGCTCCTCGTGCCGGCCGGTCGCGACCACCCGGCCGCCGTCCATGACCACGATCTGGTCGGCATCGACGACCGTCGACAACCGGTGAGCGACGACGATCATCGTCCGGTTGCGGGCGACGGTGTCGATCGCCTGGCGCAGCGCCACCTCGTTGCGCGCGTCGAGGTTCGACGTCGGCTCGTCGAGCAGCAGGATCGGCGGCGCGGCCAGCAGGGTGCGGGCGATCGCGAGGCGCTGCCGCTCGCCGCCGGAGAGCAGCACGCCGCCCTCGCCGACCTGCGCGTCGAGGCCCTCCGGGGTGCGGCCGACGATGTCGGCGAGGTTCACCGCGTCGAGGACCGCCAGCATCTGCGCGTCGGTCGCGTCGGGGACGGTGAGGCGCAGGTTCTCCCGCAGCGTGCCGGCGAGCACCGGCGCCTCCTGCTCGACGTACCCGAGCATCCCCCGCAGCGCCGTGCGCGGCAGCTCCCGCACGTCGACGCCCGCGACCCGCACGGCGCCGCCGGTGACGTCGTAGAAGCGCTCGACCAGCTGCAGCAGCGTCGACTTGCCGGCGCCGGACGGCCCGACCAGCGCGGTGCGCGTCCCGTACGGCACGGTGAACGACACGTCGCGCACGACGGGCTCGCCGGTGCCGCCGTAGCCGAACGTCACGCGGTCGAAGGCGACCGCGACCGGGCCGGGCGCCGGCGTGCGGGTGCCGTCGTCGGCCTCCAGGGGTACGGCCAGCACGTCCTCCATCCGCTGGAGCGCGCCGAGGCCGGTCTGCAGCTGGGTGTACGCGTGGATGGCCTGGCCGAGCGGCATGACCAGGAAGAAGAGGTAGAGCACGAACGCCACGAGGTCGCCGACGGAGATCGTGCCGGCCGCGACCCGGGCCCCGCCGACGCCGAGCAGCAGCAGGAACGCGCCCTGGATCGCGGCGAGGCTGGCCGGCCCGACGAGCGCCTCCAGCTTCGCGATGCGCACGCCGGCGCGGTACGCCTCGGTGGCGCTCACGTCGACGGCGGCGATCTCCCGGGCCTCGGCGTTGCTGGCCCGGATCGTGCGGGCGGCGGTGAGCGCCCGCTCGACCGCGCTGGTCATCTCGCCGATGCGCGCCTGGGCCGCCTCCGAGGCCGGGCGGACCCGGCGGGCGAACACCAGCGCGATGCTCAGCCCCAGCGCCAGCCCGGCGCCGGCGGTGAGGAACAGCACGGGGTCGAGCAGCACCATCGCGACCGCCGCGCCGGCCACCATGACCACGCCGGTGACCGTCTCGAACAGCCCGGCGGTGACCACGGCCCGCAGCAGCGTCGAGTCGGCGCCGACGCGGGACAGCAGGTCGCCGGTGCGGCGCCGGTCGTACTCGCTGATCGGCAGCCGCAGCAGGTGCCGGGTCAGCCGCCGCCGCGCGGTGAGCACCAGGCCCTCGGCGGTGCGCTGGAGCAGGAAGTCGCGCAGGGCGTTGAGCAGCGCGACGCCGGCCAGGACGGCCACGAGGACCGCCACGGTGCCGCCGACGGCCCGGGAGGCCTGGAGCCCGTCGAGGACCTGCCGGGTGAGCAGTGGTTGGGCCAGGGTCGTGACCGACCCGGCGAGGGAGAGGACCCCGACGACCACGAGGGTGCCGCGATGGTCCCGCAGGTAGGGCAACAACGACCGCAGTCCGACGGCCGCCCGTTCATCCGCCACGGGTCAACGGTAGCCAGTCCCCGCTGTGGTACCGCTGAGCAGCACGAGCGAGGGGTGACGCAGGACACCCGGGAAGCGGCGCGGGTCGTCCGGGACGGCGACCAGGTCGGCCGGTGCGCCCTCGGCGCCGGCCCCGCTCAGGCCCGGGAAGCCCAGGTAGCGGCGGGCGTCCCAGCTCGCCGCGCCGACCGCGGCCGCGCCCGGGAGGCCGGCCGCCACCAGGTGCTCGATCTCGGTCACCACGTCGCCGAAGGCCAGCGAGTCGGTGCCGGCCAGCACGGTCACGCCGGCCTCGTGGGCGGCGACGGTCGCGGTGCGCAGGCTCTCGACGCCGCCGAGGAACCAGTCCTTGCGCGGGCCCTCGGGCTTGGTGCGCACGTCGGCGACGTGCGGGAGGAAGCCGGACCAGGTCGGCGTGACCGCCCCGCCGCGCCGGGCCAGGACCTCCAGGAGGTCGGCGGTGAGGTACCAGGCGTGCTCGATCGAGTCGACGCCGGCGAGGACCGCGTTGCGGGTGCCCTCCGCGGTCTGGCAGTGCGCGGCGACCCGGCCGCCGGCCGCGTGGACGGCCGTGCACAGCTCCCGCAGTACACCTGCTGGAACCGCGGGCGTGAACGGCTCCCAGTCGCCGTAGGTCTTGCACCACCCGTCGTTCGCCCGGGCCTGCGCGACCGCGGCCGCGGTCAGGTCGCCGGGCGCCGACTGGGGACCGTCGAGGTCGTGCAGGCCGCTCCAGGCGAGCCACTCGCCGGCGGTCACCAGGCGGGGCAGGCGGGGGTCGGCCCGCAGCTCGGCCGGGATCGGCGCGCGGTGCCCGGGCACGCGCAGCAGGGTCGTGCCGGCCTCCGCGTAGGCGAGCGCGGCCGCGGTGAACATCCCGGCATCGAAGGCCATCGTCGCCGGGTCGTGGCCGAGGTGCGCGTGGGCGTCCACCAGGCCGGGCAGCAGGTAGCCGCCGTCCACCACGGTCACCGCGCCGTCGCGCGGCCGGGTGAACGTCAGCCGGCCGCCCACCACCCAGATGTCGCGGAGCTCACCCTCCGGCAGCACGGTGCCACGCAGGTGCAGGCTGGTCACCCGGTCACACTAGACTTGATTGACTCGGATCAGATATGAGGTGCCGCTTGACCGTCCAGTCCGTCCGCCTGTTCGGCGACCCCGTGCTGCGCACGGCGGCCGATCCCGTCGTGGACTTCGACAAGGAGTTGCGCAAGCTGGTCAAGGACCTGCTCGACACGATGGCCCAGCAGAACGGCACCGGCCTGGCCGCCCCGCAGATCGGGGTGGGCCTGCGGGTGTTCTCGTTCGACGTCGACGACGTGGTCGGTCACCTGGTCAACCCGGTCCTGGAGTTCCCCGACGAGGAGGAGCAGGACGGGCCCGAGGGCTGCCTGTCGATCCCCGGGGTCTACGTCGACACGAAGCGCCGGCAGAACGTCATCGCCAAGGGCTTCAACCAGCACGGCGACCCGATCCAGATCGTCGGCACCGGCCTCATGGCGCGCTGCGCGCAGCACGAGACCGACCACCTCGACGGCGTGCTGTTCGTCGACCGGCTCGACGCCGACCGCCGCAAGCAGGCGATGAAGGAGATCCGCGCGGCCGAGTGGTACAACCCCGACGCCCCGCCCGTGGTCAAGTCCAGCCCGCACGGCCTCTTCGGGATCCGGTGAGGCGCGGATGAGGCTGGTCTTCGCGGGCACCCCGGCGGTCGCGCTGCCCGCCCTCGACGCCATCGCCGCCTCGGAGCACGAGCTCGTCGCGGTCGTCACCCGGCCCGACGCGCCGTCCGGCCGGGGCCGCCAGCTCGTGCCGTCGCCGGTCTCGGCGTGGGCGGCGGAGCGCGGCATCCCGGTGCTGACCCCGGCCCGGCCGCGCGAGCCGGAGTTCCTCGACCGGCTCAAGGCCCTCGAGCCCGACTGCGCGCCCGTGGTCGCCTACGGGGCGCTCGTGCCGCGGACCGCCCTCGACATCCCCCGCCACGGCTGGGTGAACCTGCACTTCTCGCTGCTGCCCGCCTGGCGCGGCGCGGCGCCCGTGCAGCACGCGGTGCTGCACGGTGACGACATGACCGGCGCCAGCGTCTTCCTGCTCGAGGAGGGCCTCGACACCGGCCCGGTGTACGGCACGCTGACCGAGCCGGTGGGGCCGCGCGACACGTCGGGCGACCTGCTGGAGCGCCTCGCGGTGTCGGGCGCGGAGCTGCTGGTGCGGGTCCTCGACGGGATCGCGGCAGGCTCGCTCGCCGCGGTGCCGCAGCCGCACGAGGGCGTCTCGCTCGCCCCCAAGCTGACCGTGGAGGACGCCCAGGTCCGGTGGACCGACCCGGCGTTCGCCGTCGACCGGCGGCTGCGGGCCTGCACCCCGGCGCCCGGGGCGTGGACGACGTTCCGCGGCGAGCGGCTCAAGCTGGGGCCCGTCACGCCGCTGACCGCGGCCACCGTCATCGGCGGGCCGCGGCCGCCCGCTCCGGGCGAGCTGCTCGTCGAGCGCAACCGGGTCCTCATCGGCACCGGGACCGTGCCCGTCGTGCTCGGCAGCGTCACGGCGCCGGGGAAGAAAGCGATGCCCGCCGATGCCTGGGCGCGTGGCGCCCGCGTGGAGTCAGGGGAGCTGGCGTCTTGAGGGCGGCGCGCCGTGGTCCGGGCGCGCGGCCGTCCGGAGGGCGGGACGACCGCCTGGCCCGACCGCCGCGGGGCGGGCGGCCGGCGCTCGACCCGGCCCGCGAGGCCGCGTACGAGGCGGTGGCGGCGGTCCACCGCGACGACGCCTACGCCAACCTGGTCCTCCCCCGCATCCTGCGCTCGTCCGGGGTCACCGGGCGCGACGCCGCGTTCGCGACCGAGCTGACGTACGGCACGCTGCGCCAGACCGGCACCCTCGACGCGATCGTCGCGGCCGCCGCCGACCGGCCGATGGAGCGCATCGACCCGCCGGTGCGCGACGCCCTGCGCCTCGGCGCCTACCAGCTGCTCCACCTGCGCGTCGGCGCCCACGCCGCGGTCGCGACCACGGTCGACCTGGTCCGCTCGCTCGTGCCCGGCGCCGCCGGCTTCGCCAACGCCGTCCTGCGCCGGGTCGCCGAGACCGACCGCTCGGCCTGGCTGGCCCGGCTCGCGCCGGCCGACCCGGTGGACCGCGCCGCCCTGACCCACGCCCACCCGTCGTGGATCGTGCGGGCCTTCGCCGACGCCCTCGGCTCCCTCGAGGAGGCCGAGCTGGCGCTGGACGCCGACAACCTGGCCCCGCCGGTCCACCTGTGCGCCCGCCCGGGCCTCGTCGACGCCGCCGACCTGGCGGCCTCGCTGCGCGGCGCGGCGGTCGGGCGGTACTCCCCCTACGCGGTGGTGCTGTCCGGCGGCGACCCGGCGGCGATCGCGGCCGTGCGCGACGGCCGCGCCCACGTCCAGGACGAGGGCAGCCAGCTGGTCGCGAACGTCCTGGCGACGGCTCCGCTCGACGGCCGCGACGAGACGTGGCTCGACCTCTGCGCCGGCCCCGGCGGCAAGGCCGGCCTGCTCGGCGCGCTGGCCCGCGACCGCGGCGCGCACGTGACCGCGGTCGAGGTGGCCCACCACCGCGCGGCCCTGGTCGCCTCGGCGACGGCGGGCCTGCCGGTGTACACCATCAACGCCGACGGCCGCGACGTGGGCCGCGACCGCGACCTGCCGGTCGGCGGCTTCGACCGGGTCCTGGTCGACGCCCCGTGCACCGGCCTGGGCGCGCTGCGCCGCCGCCCCGAGGCCCGCTGGCGCCGCCAGCCGTCGGACCTGCCGCCGCTGACCCGCCTGCAGCGGGAGCTGCTGCAGTCGGCGTTCCGCGCGGTCCGGCCGGGCGGCCTGGTCGCGTACGTCACCTGCTCGCCCCACCAGGCCGAGACCTCGGTGTCGGTGACGGAGGCGGCGCGGCGCTCGGACATCGAGATGGACCTGGTGGACGCCCGGCCGTACCTGCCGCCGTCGCTGCCGGAGATGGGCACGGGCCCGACGGTCCAGCTGTGGCCCCACCGCCACGGCACGGACGCGATGTTCCTGGCCCTCCTGCGCCGCACCTCCTGAAGCGGGCCCGGCGGGCTACAGCAGGTCCAGCGGGTCGATCTGGACGTGGACCGGGTCCGGGGCCTTGCGGGCCGAACGCACCCCCGCCGCCGCCCGCAGCGCCAGCCCCAGTGCCCGGCCGACCGAGCGCGGGGTCCGGATGAGCATCCGCTCGTGGCCCGGCTCTCGGACGGGTACCGGGCCGAGCACCTCCGCGCCCGCCGGCAGCTGCGCGGCCGCCAGCAGCTCCGCGACCGCCGCCGGGACCCCCGTCACCGCGGCCATCCGCGTCGCCGGCGGGAAGCCCAGCTCGCGCCGGTCCGCGAGCTCGCGCGCGGCGAGCCAGCCCGGGTCGAACCGCAGCAGGGCCTGCACGACGGCCAGGCCGCCCTCGGCGACGACCACCACCTGGCCGTGCCGGGAGGCCGGGCGGGCCAGCGCGGCCGCGGCCAGCCAGCGGCGCAGCGTCTCCTCCGTGCCGCGCAGGTCGGCCCGGGTCAGCAGGGCCCAGGTGTCGAGGAGGAGCACGGCGCCGTACCCGTCGAGCGCGACCGGCTCGGCCCCGGGGGTCGCCACCACGAGCGACGCGCCGGCGGGGACGGTGGCCAGGACCTCGTCGCGGCCGGAGGTGCGCACCGGCGTGCCGGGGAACGCGCGGGCCAACTCCTCGGCGGTGCGCCGGGCGCCGATCACCGCGGCGCGCAGGCGGCGGCCGCCGCACTCCGGGCAGGCGTGGTTCGCCGCCGGGCGGCCGCACCAGCGGCACTGCGGCGCCTCCGTGGCCGAGGGCAGCGACAGCGGGCCGGCGCAGTGGACGCAGCGCGACGGGGTGAAGCAGTCGGCGCAGGCGACGACCGGGATGTACCCGCGCCGGGGCACCTGGATGAGGACCGGCGCGTCGCGGGCCAGGGCCTCGCGGGCGGCGCGCCAGGCGATCGACGGCAGCCGGGCGGCGACCGCCTCGGGCTCGCGCGGCTGGTCGTGCTCGCCGGTGGTGATCACGCGGGGCATGGCGCGGCGCAGGCCGTCGCGGCCGGCGGTGACCTCGATCGCCCAGCGGGCCTCGACGAGCTGCTGGGCCTCGGCGGTACGGCCGAATCCCCCGACGACCGCGGCACAGCCCGTCTGCTCCGCGCGCGACAGCAGGACCTGCCGGGCGTGCGGGTACGGCGCGCGGGGCTCGGCGTGCAGGTCGTCGCCGTCGTCCCAGATCGCGACCAGCCCGAGGCCGGCGACCGGGGCGAAGGCCGCGGCGCGGGTGCCGGCGACGATCCGGGCGCGGCCGCGGGAGACCTCCAGGAAGCGGCGGTACCGCTCGGCCGGCCCGAGTGCGGCGGAGAGCGCCACGTGGTGCGCGGGACCGCCGAGCACCCGGGTCAGGGCGGCGTCGAGGCGGTCGAGGTCGCGGGCGTCGGGCACGACGAGCAGCGCGCCGCGCCCGCCGGCCAGGCAGGCGGCGGCGGCCTCGGCCAGGCGGGCCGGCCAGTCCTCGCCGGGCAGCGCGGTCCAGACGGCCCGGGGCGCCCGCCCGTCGCCGAGCGCCCGCAGGAAGGCGGGCCCGGCCGGGTAGTGCCCCCACCCGTCCGGCGCGACGGTGCCCGTCCAGCCGGGCGGGGCGTCCGGCACCGGCGCCCCTTCGGTCTTCGCGTGCCGCGGCGGTACCGCGAGCCGCAGCACGTCCGACAGCGTCCCCGCGTACCGGTCGGCGATCTCCCGGGCCAGGGCGACGACCTCCGGGGCGGCGACGGCCTCGGGCGACACCACGCGGTCGAGGAAGGCGAGCCGGCCGTCGTGGCCGGAGGCGGCGGTGCGGTCGAGCAGGAACCCGTCGACGAGCTGGCCGGCGAAGCGCACCCGGACCCGGACACCGGGCTGGGCGGCGGCGTCGGC
Organism: Dactylosporangium sp. NPDC005572; assembly: GCF_040605515.1. NCBI lineage: Bacteria > Bacillati > Actinomycetota > Actinomycetes > Micromonosporales > Micromonosporaceae > Dactylosporangium > Dactylosporangium sp. NPDC005572. The sequence continues at coordinate 59,046 of NZ_JBEXCY010000030.1, forward strand.
GTCGGCCGGGACGAGGTAGTCGAACGGGCGGTCGAGGTGCGGCAGCGGGGTGTCGACGCAGACCCGGGCGACCGGCAGCTGCTCGGCGGCGGGGCGCTCGGCGGCCGGCTTGCGGGTCTTGGCCCGGGTGGCGGCGCGGCGGGGCGCGACGGCCGATTCGGGAAAGAGCGCGGGCACTTCCCCGCCGTCGGGAGCAATAGACGCTGGCTGATCGATCGGCGCTTCGCGAGGGCCCGGGGCGGCAGATGTCAGCGGAATGGCGACATCGTCCGAAGTCGATACATCGGTCGGGCGCGCGAGAGGCGCGGGGGAAGCGGGTGCCGCACCTTCCACGGGGCCGGACGACGCCGGCCGACCGGTCCGCGAACGGGACGGGTCGGCCGGCGGCACTGGCGCGGTGGCGGGGTCAGGCGCCGGCGGCGGACTTGAGCTCCGCCGTGCGGCTGGCCTGCTCCCAGGTGAAGCCGGGCAGCTCACGGCCGAAGTGACCGTAGGCGGCCGTCTGCTGGTAGACCGGCTTGAGCAGGTCGAGGTCGCGGATGATGGCCGCCGGGCGCAGGTCGAAGACCTCGTTGATGGCCTTCTCGATGCGCTCGACCGGGACAACCTCGGTGCCGAACGTCTCGACGAAGAGCGAGACCGGGTGGGCCTTGCCGATCGCGTACGCCACCTGGACCTCGCAGCGGTCGGCCAGGCCGGCCGCCACCACGTTCTTGGCCACCCAGCGCGTCGCGTACGCCGCGGAGCGGTCGACCTTCGACGGGTCCTTGCCGGAGAAGGCGCCGCCGCCGTGGCGGGCGTAGCCGCCGTAGGTGTCGACGATGATCTTGCGGCCGGTCAGGCCGGCGTCGCCCATCGGGCCGCCGATCTCGAAGCGGCCGGTCGGGTTGACCAGCAGCCGGTAGCCCTCGGTCTCCAGGCCCAGGCCCTCCAGCTCGGGGGCGATGACGTGCTCGCGGACGTCGGGGGTCAGCAGCGACTCCAGCGAGATGTCGGGCGCGTGCTGGCTGGACACCACGACGGTGTGCAGGCGGACCGGACGGAGCCCGTCGTACTCGATCGTGACCTGCGTCTTGCCGTCGGGCCGCAGGTAGGGGATCGTGCCGTCCTTGCGCACGGCGGAGAGGCGGCGGGCGAGCCGGTGCGCGAGCGCGATCGGCAGCGGCATGAGCTCGGGCGTCTCGTTGCACGCGAAGCCGAACATCATGCCCTGGTCGCCGGCGCCCTGCAGGTCGAGGGCGTCCTCGCCGCTGCCCTCGCGGACCTCCAGCGCCGAGTCGACGCCCTGCGCGATGTCAGGCGACTGGGACCCGATGGAGACGCTCACGCCGCACGACGCGCCGTCGAAGCCCTTCTTCGACGAGTCGTAACCGATGCCGAGGATCGTCTCCCGGACGATCTTGGCAATGTCGGCGTACGCGCTGGTGGTTACCTCGCCGGCGACGTGGACCTGGCCGGTGGTGATCAGCGTTTCGACCGCCACCCGGCTCCGCGGGTCCTGGGCAAGGAGCGCGTCGAGGACGCCGTCGCTGATCTGATCGGCGATCTTGTCCGGGTGACCTTCGGTGACAGACTCTGACGTGAACAGGCGGCGGGCCAACGGTGCTCCTCAGGGGTACGGGCGTTCGGATTCGGGCTTCGCCAGAGTGTACGACCTGGCGATCGAGGACCGACGAAGGCATCGCATGGAACAACCCGGGGAACTCACCCGGCGATCCCCCAGTCGGCCCCTTGATCAGCGCAAACGAGCCGAAACCAGATCCAAAATCCTATCGGCTAGATCGTCTTTGGACAGTTCGGGCAGTGAGTCGCGAGTGCCTTCTGCGGTGAGGATCACGGCCTGGTTGTGCTCCGCGCCGAACGTCTTGGTGATGCCGACCTCGTTGACGACGATGAGGTCGGCCCGTTTCCGCAGCAACTTCTCCTGGCCGTTGGCCACCGCGCGCTCCAGGTCGGCCGTCTCGGCGGCGAACGCGACGAGCACCTGACCGGCCGGCTTGGCCGCGCCCAGCTCGGCCGCGATGTCGGGGTTGGTGACCAGCTCCAGCGTGGGCGCGGCGCCGTCGACCTTCTTGATCTTACTCTCGGCGAACGCCGCCGGGCGGAAGTCGGCGGGGGCGGCGGCCATGACGACGGCGTCGGCCGTGCCGGCCGCCGCGAGGGTGGCCTGCCGCAGCTGCTCGGTGGTCTCCACCCGCACCACGTCGGCGCCGGCCGGGTCGGGCAGGGCGACGTTGGCGGCGACGAGCGTGACCCGGGCGCCGCGGGCGATCGCGGCCCGGGCGATCGCATACCCCTGCTTGCCGGAGGAGCGGTTGCCGATGAACCGGACCGGGTCGATCGGCTCGCGGGTGCCGCCGGCGGTGACCACGACGTGGCGTCCGGCCAGGTCGAGGGCCTCCTCCGGGGCCAGCCCGCCGCGGCGCAGCAGGCGCACGGCGGCGGCGAAGATCTCGGGCGGCTCGGGCAGCCGGCCCTTGCCGGTGTCGGCGCCGGTGAGCCGGCCGACGGCGGGCTCCAGGACGACCGCGCCGCGCTCGCGGAGGGTGGCGACGTTGGCCCGGGTCGCCGGGTGCTCCCACATCTCGGTGTGCATCGCGGGGGCGAACAGCACCGGGCAGCGGGCCGTGAGCAGCGTGTTCGTGAGCAGGTCGTCGGCCAGGCCGTGCGCGGCCTTCGCGAGCAGGTCGGCGGTGGCGGGCGCGACGACGACCAGGTCGGCCTCGCGGCCGAGCCGCACGTGGGGCACCTCGTGGGCGCCGGAGAAGACGTCGGTGGCGACCGGCTGGCCGGACAGGGCCGCCCAGGTCGCCTCGCCGACGAAGGTGAGCGCCGCGGCGGTGGGCACGACCCGGACCCGGTGACCCGACTCGGTCAGCAGGCGCAGCAGCTCACAGGCCTTGTAGGCGGCGATCCCGCCGGCGACGCCGAGCACGACGCGTGGCCGTGCCTCGGCGCGCTGGTCCATTGAGGCCTAGGCCTCGTCGATGCGCTCGGCGGTCAGCAGACCGCTGTTGATCTCCCGCAGGGCGATGGAGAGCGGCTTCTCCTGCGGCGTGGTCTCGACGAGCGGGCCCACGTATTCGAGGAGGCCCTCACCGAGCTGGCTGTAGTAGGCATTGACCTGGCGGGCACGCTTCGCCGCGAAGATCACCAATGCGTACTTCGACGTCGTCTTCTCGAGCAGCTCGTCGATCGGCGGGTTGGTGATCCCCTGCGGGTCTGCCACGGTTCCGGCCACGGAAACAACCTCAAGACTTTCGCAATTGACGGCTCACGAACCCAGCAACCTTACCAGAGCGTGACGGCCGTCTGCGTGACCCTCGTCGCAGTACCGCCGGATGACCAGCGGAGCCGCCCGGCATCCACTCCGGCGCAGTGTCGAGACGCCGACACGGAGGGCAACGGCGAAGCGCCCGGGCCGTGGCCCGGGCGCTTCGAGGTCTCACACTGGTCCGGGGGGACCGACTGGGCGGTCACTTGCCGCCGGCGAACTCCCCGAGCAGTGCCTTGCGCTGCTGGTCGCCGAGGCCACGCAGGCGGCGGCTTTCGGCGATCTTCAGCTTCTCCATGATCTGCGTTGCGCGGATCTTGCCGATGCCGGGCATCGCCTGGAGAACGGCCGAGACCTTGAGCTTGCCGACGACGTCGTCGGACTCCGCGCGGTCGATCACGGCAGCAAGCGTCGTCTTGCCCTGCTTGAGTTGCTCCTTCAGCTCAGCGCGAGCCTTGCGGATCTCAGCCGCCTTTTCCAAAGCGGCAGCGCGCTGTTCCGGGCTCAGTGACGGGAGCGGCACCAGGTCTCCTCAGGTCCCTTGAAAAAAGTGTTGATGGTCTAGCGCCGGGAAAACTAGCGGTCAGAAGCCATTTCAGCAACGTCGGAAGACAAGATCGACGGCCTGTGGCGATTCGGTGATCAGGCCGTCACCGCGATTGCGGCGGCGCAGACGTCCCTCGCACGGTCCGCCGCGGCCCGCAGCGCGGCCACGTCCGGACCCGCCGAGAGCACCTCGCGGGACCACGACGGGAGGACGTCGCCGAGCGCGTCTCCGAACACGACTCGGAGATCCTCGGCCCGGCCGCCCTGGGCGCCGAGGCCCGGCGCGAGGATCGGTCCATTGAGGTTGGTCAGATCGTGGCCGGTCGGCCCGATCGTCGCGCCGATCACCACGCCGACGTCGCCGAGCGGCGTCGCACCCTGGTTGACCTGCGAAATCTCGTCGATCACGGCCTGCGCGACGGTCTTGCCGGCGGCCCCGACGGCCCGCTGGACGGCCGCCCCTTCGGGATTCGAGGTGAGGGCGAGCACGAACGCGCCGAGGCCGTTCTGCTGGGCTTTCTCCACGATCGGGCGCAACGCGCCGAAGCCGAGGTACGGGCTGATCGTGATCGCGTCGGCGCACAGCGGAGCGGCCGGGTCGAGGTACGCGTCGGCGTAGGCGGCGGCCGTGGAGCCGATGTCGCCCCGCTTGACGTCCAGCAGCACAAGGGTTCCGGCCGAGCGCAACTGTCGGATAGTTGACTCCAGAACCGCTATGCCCCTGGAGCCGAAACGCTCATAAAAGGCAGACTGGGGCTTCATCACCGCGACCCGGTCGGCCAGCGCCTCCCCCACCGTCTGACTGAACGCTTCCAGGCCCTTGACATCGTCGGAGAGGCCCCAGGAGGCGAGGAGGGAGGGGTGGGGGTCGATCCCCACACACAGTGGTCCCAAGGCGTCCATGGCGGCCCGCAGCCGGGCCCCGAACGGAACGGTCACGTTACGACTCCAGAGGTCGGGAACGGGCATCGGGAACGGGCAGGGTCACAGCGGGAGCCGGGTCGCGGCGACGCAGCCGCGCACCAGGCCCGGGCCGTGGTAGATCAGGCCGCTGTAGAGCTGGACCAGGCTCGCGCCGGCGTCGAACATGCGCCGGGCGTCGTCGGGGCGGCTGATCCCGCCCACGCCGATCACCGGCAGGCCGCTCTCCTTGGCCACGAACCGGACCACCTCGGCCGCCCGCGCGGCGAGCGGGCGGCCGCTGAGCCCGCCCGGTCCGTCGAACGGGACCGGGCGCTCGACCGTGGTGTTCGTCGCGATGAGCCCGGCGACACCCCGGTCCAGGCAGACGTCGAGCAGCTCGCCCAGGGCCGCGTCGGTGAGGTCCGGGGCGACCTTGACCAGCACCGGCCGGCCCTCGGGGTTCTCCGCGCGCAGGGCGCCGAGCAGGGCCGACAGCTGGGCCTTGTCCTGCAGCTCGCGCAGCCCGGGGGTGTTCGGCGAGCTCACGTTCACCGCGAAGTAGGCGCCCAGGCGGTACAGCTGCCGGAAGGAATGGACATAGTCCTCGACGGCGTCCGTGAGGGGGGTCACCTTCGACTTGCCCAGGCTGATGCCGAGCGGCACCGGCAACGGCCCCAGGGCCCGCAGGCGGGCGGCCAGGGCCTCCGCGCCGGCGTTGTTGAAGCCCATCCGGTTGACGATCGCCTCGTGCTCCGGCAGGCGGAACAGCCGGGGCCGGTCGTTGCCCGGCTGGGCGTGCCGGGTGACCGTGCCGACCTCGACGAAGCCGAAGCCGAGCCGGGGCCAGGCCCGCAGCGCGCGGCCGTCCTTGTCCATCCCGGCGGCCAGGCCGACCGGGTTGGGGAAGTCGACGCCGAAGACCGTGCGGCGGGCACCGGGCGGGCTGAGCGGGTGCCGGACACCCGGCACCCGCGACAGCAGCCGGACGGTCCGCTCGTGGACGGTCTCGGCGTCGCCGCCGCCCCACCGGAACAGCAGGGGGCGGGCCACCCGCTCGTAGAGGCTCACCAGGCGTTCACCGGGCCTCGCGGAGGGTCGCGTGCAGCTCCTGGAGCGGGCGCACGGTCATCTCGCCGCGCAGCAGGGCCTCGATGCCCATCACGGCGGCCGCCGCGCCCGGCAGCGTGGTGATGCACGGGGTGTCGGCGACGACGGCCGCGCTGCGGATCTCGTAGCCGTCCTGGCGGCCGCTGGAGCCCTGCGGGGTGTTGATGACGAGGTCGACCTCGCCGCCCGCGATGAGCGCGACCGCGTTGCGGCCGCTGCCCTCCTCGTAGTGCTTCGGCACGATCTCGCAGGCGACGCCGTAGCGGCGCAGCACCTCGCCGGTGCCGGCCGTGGCGACGATCGCGAAGCCGAGGTCGGCGAGGCGCTTGACCGGGAAGACGATGCCGCGCTTGTCGCGGTTGGCGACCGTGACGAGCACCGTGCCGGAGGTCGGCAGCGAGCCGTAGGCGGCCGCCTGCGACTTGGCGAAGGCGTGCCCGAAGTACGCGTCGATCCCCATGACCTCGCCGGTGGACTTCATCTCCGGCCCGAGGAGGTTGTCGACGCCCTTGCCCTCGGCGGTGCGGAACCGCTTGAAGGGCAGCACCGCCTCCTTGACCGCGATCGGCGCGTGGTCGGGCACGGTGCCGCCGTCGCCCTCGGCCGGCAGCAGGCCCTCGGCCCGCAGCTCGGCGATGGTGGCCCCGAGCGCGATCCGGGCGGCCGCCTTCGCCAGCGGTACCGCGGTCGCCTTCGACACGAACGGCACGGTCCGCGACGCGCGCGGGTTGGCCTCCAGCACGTATAGCTCGTCGTCCTTGAGTGCGTACTGCACGTTGAGCAGGCCCCGCACCCCGATCCCGCGGGCGATGGCCGCGGTGTAGCGGCGCACCTCCGCCAGGTGGACCGCGGCGAGCGTGATCGGCGGCAGCGCGCAGGACGAGTCGCCGGAGTGGATGCCGGCCTCCTCGATGTGCTCCATGACACCGCCGAGGTACACCTCGCCGGTGTCGTCGCAGAGCGCATCGACGTCGATCTCGATCGCGTCGTCGAGGAAGCGGTCGACGAGCACCGGGTGGGCCGGCGAGATCTCCGTCGCCCGGCCGATGTAGTCGCGCAGGGTCGGCTCGTCGTAGACGATCTCCATGCCGCGGCCGCCGAGCACGTACGACGGGCGGACGAGCACCGGGTAGCCGATCTCGTCGGCGATCCGCTTCGCCTCCGGGAACGTGGTCGCGGTGCCGTGCGCGGGCGAGCGCAGGCCGGCCTCGGTGAGCAGCTTGCCGAACAGCCCGCGGTCCTCGGCGAGGTCGATCGCCGCCGGGGAGGTGCCGACGATCGGCACCCCGGCCTGATAGAGCCGGTCGGCGAGGCCCAGCGGGGTCTGGCCGCCGAGCTGCACGATGACGCCGACGACGCCGGGGCCGCCGGCCGCGTGGCCGGACTCGTCCTCGGCGTGGAACACCTCGAGGACGTCCTCGAAGGTGAGCGGCTCGAAGTACAGCCGGTCGGCCGTGTCGTAGTCGGTCGAGACCGTCTCCGGGTTGCAGTTGACCATGACCGTCTCGTAGCCCTTGGCCCGCAGGGCCATGACCGCGTGGACGCACGAGTAGTCGAACTCGATGCCCTGGCCGATGCGGTTGGGGCCGGACCCGAGGATGATGACCTTGGGCCGCGCCGACGGCGTGACCTCGGTCTCCTCCTCGTAGGTGCTGTAGTGGTACGGCGTGCCGGCGGCGAACTCGGCGGCGCAGGTGTCGACGGTCTTGTAGACCGGCCGCAGCCCGAGCCGGTGGCGCAGGGTGCGCACGCCGTCCTCGCCGGCGAGCTCGGGGCGCAGCGCCGCGATCTGCCGGTCGGAGAGGCCGGCCCGCTTGGCCCGGCGCAGCAGCGGCAGGTCGAGCACGGCCGCGTCGAGGATCTCGGCGCGCAGGTCGACGAGGGCGGCGAGCTGGTCGACGAACCACGGGTCGAACCCGGACGCCGCGGCGACCGCCTGCACGCTGTGCCCCTCGCGCAGCGCCTGCTCGGCGGTGTAGAGGCGGCCGTCGTGCGGGACCTTCAGCGCCTCGACGGCGCTGCTGCCGGACCTGTCGGGCACCGTCCAGAAGCCGGCGGCCTTCGTCTCCAGCGAGCGCATCGCCTTGCCCAGCGCCTCGGCGAAGGTCCGGCCGAGGGACATCGCCTCGCCGACCGACTTCATCGTGGTGGTGAGCTCGGGGTCGGCGCCGGGGAACTTCTCGAACGCGAAGCGCGGGATCTTCACCACGACGTAGTCGAGCGCGGGCTCGAACGCGGCCGGCGTCTTGAGCGTGATGTCGTTGGGGATCTCGTCGAGGGTGTACCCGATGGCCAGCTTCGCGGCGATCTTCGCGATCGGGAAGCCGGTCGCCTTGCTGGCCAGCGCGCTGGAGCGGGACACCCGCGGGTTCATCTCGATGACGACGAGGCGGCCGGTGCGCGGGTGGACCGCGAACTGGATGTTGCAGCCGCCGGTGTCGACGCCGACCTCGCGCAGCACGGCGATGCCGAGGTCGCGCAGGCGCTGGTACTCCACGTCGGTGAGCGTCATCGCGGGCGCGACGGTGACCGAGTCGCCGGTGTGCACGCCCATCGCGTCGACGTTCTCGATGGAGCAGACGACGACCACGTTGTCGTGCTTGTCGCGCATCAGCTCCAGCTCGTACTCCTTCCAGCCGAGCACGCTCTCCTCGATGAGCACCTCGTGCACGGGCGAGGCGGCCAGGCCGCCGCCCGCGAGCCGCTCGAGGTCCTGCGGGGTGTGCGCCATGCCGGAGCCGAGGCCGCCCATCGTGAACGACGGCCGGATGACGACGGGCAGGCCGAGCTCGGCGACGGTCGCGTGGACCTCGTCCATCGAGTGGCAGACCCGCGAGCGCGGGGTGTCGCCGCCGGCCCGCGCCACGATGTCCTTGAACAGCTGGCGGTCCTCGCCGCGGCGGATGGCGTCGATGTCGGCGCCGATGAGCTCCACGCCGTACTTCTCCAGCACGCCCGCCTCGTGCAGCGCGACGGCGGTGTTGAGGGCGGTCTGCCCGCCCAGCGTGGCGAGCAGCGCGTCGGGCCGCTCCTTGGCGATCACCTGCTCGACGAACTCGGGGGTGATCGGCTCGACGTAGGTGGCGTCGGCGAACTCCGGGTCGGTCATGATCGTCGCCGGGTTGCTGTTGACCAGGCTGACCCGCAGGCCCTCGGCCCGCAGCACGCGGCAGGCCTGGGTGCCGGAGTAGTCGAACTCGCACGCCTGGCCGATGACGATCGGGCCGGAGCCGATGACGAGGACGTGCCGGAGGTCGGTCCGCTTAGGCATTGGTGTTCATCAACTCCGCGAATCGGTCGAACAGGTAATCCGCGTCGTGCGGCCCCGCTGCCGCCTCCGGGTGGTACTGCACCGTGAACGCCGGCACGTCCAGGCACCGCAGTCCCTCGACGACGTCGTCGTTGAGGCAGACGTGGCTCACCTCGACCGCGCCGAAGTCGGTGTCGTGGCGGCGGTCGATCGGCGCGTCGACCGCGAAGCCATGGTTGTGGCTGGTGATCTCGACCTTGCCGGTGATCCGGTCGACGACCGGCTGGTTGATGCCCCGGTGGCCGTACCCCAGCTTGTAGGTGCCGAACCCCAGCGCGCGGCCCAGGATCTGGCTGCCGAAGCAGATGCCGAACAGCGGGATCCGGGCGGACATGACGGCGCGCGCCAGCGCCACCGGCCCGTCCGCGGTGGCCGGGTCGCCCGGGCCGGGTGAGAAGAACACGGCGTCGGCGCCCACGGCGCGGATGTCGTCGAGCGTGGCGCTCGCCGGCAGGACGTGGGTGGTGACGCCCCGCTTGGCGAGCCGGCGCGGGACGTTGCGCTTGATGCCGAGGTCGATCGCGGCGACGGTGAACCTCGTCTCGCCCTCGGCCTCCACGGTGTACCGCTGGGGAGTGCTCACCTCGCCGGACAGGTCCGCGCCGACCATCTCCGGCTGCTGCCGGACCCGCCCGAGCAGCCCGTCGCGGTCGTCGTCGACGCTGGACACCCCGACCCGCATGGCCCCCCGCTCGCGCAGGTGGCGGGTGAGGGCGCGGGTGTCGATGCCGCTGATGCCGACGATCCCCTCGACGGCGAGCCGGTCCTCCAGGCTGCCGCCCGCCCGCCAGTTCGAGTAGGAGCGGGACGGGTCGCGCACGACGTAGCCGGCGACCCAGATGCGGTCCGACTCGTCGTCCTCGCCGTTGATGCCGGTGTTGCCGATCTGCGGCGCGGTCTGCACGACCACCTGGCGGTGGTAGGACGGGTCGGTGAGGGTCTCCTGGTAGCCGGTCATGCCGGTGTTGAAGACGGCCTCGCCGAACGTCTCGCCGATGCTGCCGAACGCCTCGCCGCGGAAGGTGCGACCGTCCTCGAGGACGAGCAGTGCCTCTCTGCGCTTCACCGCGTGGCCTTTCCGTTCAGTACCGTGGGCTCCCCGCGCAGGTAGGTCGCCACGATGCGGCCGCGCAGTTCCGTTCCGGCATATGGGGTGTTGCGGGACCGGCTGGCCAGGGCCGTCGGGTCGACGGTCCAGGTGACGGCCGGGTCGAAGAGCGCGATGTTGGCGGGGGCGCCCACCTCGACGGCGTGCCCGTGCCCCTGGAGCCCGGCGATGCGGGCCGGCGCCGCCGACATCCACTCGGCGATGCGGTCCCAGTCGGGGCCCATGGTCTTCACCACGATGGCGAGGGCGGTCTCCAGGCCGAGCATGCCCGGCCGGGCGTACGCCCACTCGCACTCCTTGTCCTCCACGCTGTGCGGCGCGTGGTCGGTGGCGACGCAGTCGATCGTGCCGTCGCGCAGGCCCGCGCGGAGGGCGTCGACGTCGGCCTGGGTGCGCAGCGGCGGGTTGACCTTGAAGACCGGGTCGTAGCCGGTCGCCCGGTCCTCGGTGAGCAGCAGGTGGTGCGGCGTCACCTCGGCGGTGACCCGCCAGCCCTTCGACTTGGCCCAGCGGATGAGCTCGACGCTGCCGGCCGTGGAGACGTGGCAGACGTGCAGGCGCGCGCCGACGTGCCCGGCCATGAGGGCGTCCCGGGCGATGATCGCCTCCTCGGCCACGGCGGGCCAGCCGGTGAGGCCCAGCCGGGCGGCGACCTCGCCCTCGTTCATCTGGGCGCCGACGGTGAGCCGCGGCTCCTCGGCGTGCTGCGCGACGACGCCGTCGAAGGCCTTCACGTACTCCAGGGCGCGGCGCATGAGGCGCGGGTCGCTCACGCAGTGCCCGTCGTCGGAGAAGACCCGCACGCGGGCGGCCGAGTCGGCCATCGCGCCCAGCTCGGCGAGCTGCTCGCCGGCCAGCCCGACGGTCACGGCGCCGACCGGCTGGACGTCGACCAGGCCGGCCTCGCGGCCGAGGCGCCAGACCTGCTCGACGACGCCGGCCGTGTCGGCGACCGGCGAGGTGTTGGCCATGGCGCAGACGGCGGTGTAGCCGCCGAGGGCGGCGGCCCGCGATCCGGACTCGACGGTCTCGGCGTCCTCGCGGCCGGGCTCCCGCAGGTGGGTGTGCAGGTCGACCAGGCCCGGGAGGGCGATCAGGCCGCCCTTCTTCGCCGGGTCGATCCGGACGATCGTCTGGTCCTCGATCTCGATCTCACCGAGATGCGTGCCCGAGATGACGGTCATGACTTCCCTCCCAGGAGCAGGTAGAGGACCGCCATCCGCACGGACACGCCGTTGGCGACCTGTTCGACGATCGTGGAGCGGGCCGAGTCGGCCACCTCGGGCGCGATCTCCATGCCCCGGTTCATCGGCCCGGGGTGCATGACGATCGCGTGCTCCGGCAGGCGGCGCATGCGCGGCAGGTCGAAGCCGTAGCGGCGGGCGTACTCGCGCTCGGACGGGAAGTACGCCTGGTCCATCCGTTCCCGCTGGACCCGCAGCATCATGACGACGTCGGCCTGCGGGACCACGGCGTCGAGGTCGTAGCTGGTCTCGGCGGGCCACGCCTCGACCCCGACCGGCAGCAGGGTCGGCGGCGCGACGAGCGTCACCTTCGCCCCGAGCGTGTGCAGCAGCAGCACGTTGGAGCGGGCGACCCGGGAGTGCAGCACGTCGCCGACGATGGTCACGTTGAGCCCGGCGACGCGCTTGAGCCGGCTGCGCATGGTGTACGCGTCGAGCAGCGCCTGGGTCGGGTGCTCGTGCGTGCCGTCGCCGGCGTTGACGACGCTGCCCTCGACCCAGTTGGCGAGGCGGTGCGGCGCGCCGCTGGCCGGGTGGCGGATGACGACCGCGTCGGCGCCCATCGCCTGGAGGGTGAGCGCGGTGTCCTTGAGGCTCTCCCCCTTGGACACGCTGGAGCCCTTGGCGGAGAAGTTGATGACGTCGGCGGAGAGCCGCTTCGCGGCCGCCTCGAACGAGATGCGGGTGCGGGTGGAGTCCTCGTAGAAGAGGTTCACCACGGTCCGGCCGCGCAGCGTCGGCAGCTTCTTCACCTCGCGGGCGGCGAGCCCGGCCATCTCCTCCGCGGTGTCGAGCACCTGGGTCGCGGTGGCGGCGTCGAGGTCGGCGGCGCTGAGCAGATGCTTGATCATGTTTTCTGCCCCTTCGTCTGGATCATCACCGCGTCGAGGCCGTCGTGCTCGGCGGTCAGCACACGCACGTTCTCGTCCAGCGAGGTCGGGATGTTCTTCCCGACGTAGTCGGCGCGGATCGGCAGCTCGCGGTGGCCGCGGTCGACCAGGACGGCGAGCTGGACGGCGCGCGGGCGGCCCAGGTCCTTCAGCGCGTCGAGCGCGGCGCGGACCGTGCGGCCGGAGAAGAGGACGTCGTCGACGAGGATGACGCGGCGCCCGTCGAGGCCGCCCGGCGGGATCTCCGTGTGACCCACGGCACGGGTGGCCTGGAGGCGTAGATCGTCCCGATAGAGCGTGATGTCCAACACACCGACCGGGATGTCCGCACCCTCGAAGGTGGCGATCCGGGCGGCCAGGCGCCGGGCCAGCGGCACGCCCCGGGTAGGTATGCCCAGCAGCACCGTTTCGGCCGCGCCGGACGTCTTTTCCAGAATCTGGTGGGCAATCCGGTCAACCACCCGGGCGACATCTTCCGCCGAGAGGATGGTTTTTCCCAGCTCAGTGCCGGTTGTCGGGGACGACAAACCAGACCTCCTTCCCCGCCTCGCTGGACGGGTCGTTAAAGGACGTCGAACGTCACCTACCCTAACAACCGCCCTGACCAGGGCAACGGAAGGGTCTCGGGCACTTGACCACGCGCCGTAACCCAGTTACGGTCACGCTCCGTAGCGATCGCTGGGGAAACCCCTCAGGCCAGTGACTGGGAGTGTCCGTATGCCGTCTGAGTACGCCAAGTCTCTTGGTGCTCGCCTGCGTTCCATCCGACAGCAGCAGGGGCTGTCTCTGCAGGGTGTCGAGGAGAAGTCGGCCGGGCGCTGGAAGGCCGTCGTCGTCGGTTCCTACGAGCGCGGCGACCGTGCCGTCACGGTCTCGCGCCTCGCCGAACTGGCCGAGTTCTACCGCGTCCCCGTCGCCGAACTGCTTCCCGAGGGCAGCGGAGTCCGCCACGAGCCCACCAACAAAATCGTCCTCGACCTGGAGCGCCTCTACGACGCCGGCGCCGAGGACCTGGCCTACGTGGCGCGGTACGCGCGGGCCATCCAGCAGCAGCGCGGCGACTACAACGGCCGCGTCCTGTCGATCCGCGCGGACGACCTGCGCGCCCTGGCGATCGTCTACGACGCCTCGCCGTCGGGCCTGGTCGAGCGCCTGAACGAGCACGGCGTCCTGGTCACCGACCCGCGGAGCCTGTTCCAGAGCTGACGACGCACCGCGCCTCTCAAGGGGCCGCGCCCGGCCGGGGGCGGCCCTTTTCGCGCTGGATGAGTTGACCTTGGCTGACGGCACGCAGCGCCACCTGCCCGCGGGCACCATCCGTCATCGGGTCACGTCGGGGACGGTGGCAGTCAGCACCTGGAGGCCCAGGCCGCGGACATACGGCAGCACACCGAGGTCGCGATCGCGGGCGGCCGCCGGCCGCGGTTCACCGCCTGGCAGGTGCGGCACGCGCCCGCCACGGTCGCCGGCCGGCTCCGCGCGGCGGGCCGGCGGCGGGTCACGTGGCGTAGTCGGCGATGCGGCCCAGGATGCCGTTGAGGAAGCGGGGGCTGTCGTCGGTCGACAGGGTCTCCGCGAGCTCGACCGCTTCGGTGATGGCCACCGGGTTGTCGATCTCGTCGTTGTACAGCAGCTCGTACACCGCGATGCGGGCCAGGTTGCGGTCCACCACCGGCATCCGCTCCAGGGTCCAGCCCTCGGCGTAGCTCGACAGCAGCTCGTCGATGCGGGCCGAGTGCGCCTCGACGCCCTCGACGAGGCGGACCGTGTAGGGCAGGTACGCCGGCTTCGGCTCCTCGAGGTTGGCCACGTAGGCCGTCAGGACCGACCCGCGCGGCTCACCGCGCAGGTCGGCCTGGTAGAGCACGTCGAGGGCGCGCTTGCGCGCCTTGCGCCGCGCGGTCATCTGCGCGGTGACGTCGCCCCCAAGGAAAGAGTTCACGCCCGGCCCAGGTAACGGCTGTCGCGGGTGTCGACCTTGATCTTCTCGCCGGTGGAGATGAACAGCGGCACGTTGACGGTCGCGCCGGTCTCCACCGTCGCGGGCTTGGTGCCACCGGTCGAGCGGTCGCCCTGCAGGCCGGGCTCGGTGTACGTCACCTCGAGGATCACGGAGGTGGGCAGCTCGATGTACAGCGGCGCGCCCTCGTGCGTGGCGACGATCACCTCGGCCTCGGGGAGCAGGAAGTTGCTCGCCTCGCCGACGGTGCCGCCGGGGACGGTGATCTGCTCGTACGTCTCCAGGTCCATGAAGACGTAGTCCTCGCCGTCGAGGTAGAGGTACTGCATCGTGCGCTTGTCGACGGTGGCGGTTTCGACCTTGGTCCCGGCGTTGAACGTGCGGTCGACCACCTTGCCGGAGAGCACGTTCTTCAGCGTGGTCCGCACGAACGCGCCGCCCTTGCCCGGCTTGACATGCTGGAACTCCACGACGGTCCAGAGGTCGCCGTCGAGGTTGAGCACCAGGCCGTTCTTCAGGTCGTTCGTGGTTGCCATGTGGATAGACGTCACTTTCGTCGAATGGTCCGCGGCGTCCGCCGGCGGAAAAAGGCCCGGTGAAGTGTACCGGCCGCACCAACTGCAAACCGAACCAGCATACCGGCCGCAAGAGGCGCTGTTCACCCGCGCGTTTCCATCGAGACATCTGACTCTGCCAGCGTGCCCGGGTGGGACGACCGGAACTCACCGTCAACCGTACCCTCGGCTTTGCTGGAGCGATCGCGATCGCGATCGGCGGTCTCGCCGCGGGCGCGCTGCCCCAGCGCGACCCGTTCGAGCACTGGCCGGTGGTGCGGGAGTTACGGGCGTTCCCGCTGGTGGGGGTGGCCGGCACCTATCTCGGCCTGGCCCTGCTGTGCGGCGCCTGGCTGCGGCTGCGCGCGACGCTCGACGAGCAGAGTCCCGGCGACATGATCAAGACCCTGCTGTGGTGGGCGGCGCCGCTCGCGCTCACCCCGCCGATGTTCAGCCGGGACGTGTACAGCTACCTCGCGCAGGGCGCGATGGTCGCCGACGGCCTCGACGCCTACAAGTTCGGCCCGTCGAGCCTGGGCGGCCCCCTCGCGGCCAACGTGCCGCAGATCTGGCAGGACACCCCGGCGCCGTACGGGCCGGTGTTCCTGCGCGCCGCCGCCGGCGTGGTGGAGGTGACCGGCGACCACGCGGTGTACGGCGTGTGGGGGCTGCGCATCGTCGCCCTCGCCGGGGTCGCCCTCGTGGTCGTGTGCCTGCCGGGGATCGCGGCGCGGTTCGGGGTGCCGCCGCAGCGCGCGCTGTGGTTCGGCGCGCTGAACCCGCTCCTGCTGCTGCACCTCGTCGCGGGCGTGCACAACGACGCGGTGATGGTCGGGCTGATGGCGGCCGGCCTCTACTGCGCCGCCAAGCGGCGCCCGATGCTCGCCACCGCGCTCATCGTGGCCGCGGCGCTCATCAAGGTGCCGGCCGCGATCGCCCTCATCGCCGTCGTCGCGCTCGCCCCGACCAAGATCCTGCGCATCGGCGTCGCCGGCGCGGGCGCGCTGCTCTCCCTGCAGCTCGCCGCCGACCTCGGCCTGGGCTGGATCGGCGCGCTGAAGACCCCCACCACCGTGCGCAACGGGCTGTCGTTCAGCACCGACATCGCCATGCTCGTCGGCGAGGCCGGCTGGCCCGGCGCCACGCAGGCGATCCGCACGGTGGCGCTCGGGCTCGGCTGCCTCATCGCCGCCTGGGCGCTGCTACGGGCCCCCAACCCGGTCGCGGGCGTGGGCATCGCGCTGGCGGCGATCGTCCTGTTCGGCCCGGTGGTGCATCCGTGGTACCTCCTGTGGCCCATCGTCCCGATCGCCGCGGGCCTGCGACAGGTGCCGCCGGCCGCGGTCTGGGGCTGCGTCGGGCTCGCCCTGTTCCTGCTGCCGGGCGGCGCCCCCGGCTACCCGGAGGCGGTCGTCGCCGCCGTCATCGGCACGGTCGCCGGCCTGCTCTACCTGCGGCTGCGCCCGCCGGTCCCGGCCCTGGTCCCGGTCGGGTGACCTGCGCTGCGGTCCGGCCACCCAACCTGCGGGCTGCGCCCATGGGGACCGGCCCCGCCGCTGCGCTGCGGACCGGTCACCTCGTGACGACGTCCTCGTAGGCCTCGGCGAGCAGCTCGTCCGACGGCCCCTCCAGGGTGCCGGGCACGCCGAGCCCGTCGAGGACCACGAACCGCAGCATCGACCCGCGGGCCTTCTTGTCGACCCGCATCGCCGCGTGCAGCTCCGGCCACGCCTCCGCCGGGTAGCTCACGGGCAGCCCGAGCAGCTCCAGGATCGCCCGATGCCGCGCGCCCACCTCCGGCGAGAGCCGGCCGGTGAGCCGCCCCAGCGCCGCGGCGTAGACCAGCCCCACGCTGATCGCGTGTCCGTGCTTCCAGCGGTACCGTTGATGACGCTCGATGGCGTGTCCGAGGGTGTGCCCGTAGTTGAGGATCTCGCGCAGGCCCGCCTCGCGCAGGTCGGCCGAGACCACGCGCGCCTTCACCGCGATCGCCCGCTCGACGAGCTCCGGCAGCACCGTGCCGCGCGGGTCGAGGGCCGCGGCCGGGTCGGCCTCGATCAGGTCGAGGATGCCGGGGTCGGCGATGAACCCGCACTTGACCACCTCGGCCATGCCGGCCCGCAGGTCGTCCGCGGGCAGCGTGTCGAGGGTCGCCAGGTCGCAGACCACGCCGACCGGCGGGTAGAAGGCGCCGACGAGGTTCTTGCCGGCGGCCGTGTTGACGCCGGTCTTGCCGCCGACGGCCGCGTCGACCATGCCGAGCAGGCTGGTCGGCACCTGCACCAGCCGCACGCCGCGCAGCCAGCAGGCGGCGACGAACCCGGCGAGGTCGGTGACCGCGCCGCCGCCGACGCCGACGACCGCGTCCGAGCGGGTGAACGCGGCGGCGCCGAGCTCGTCCCAGCAGCGGGCCGCGACCGTGATGTCCTTGCCGGCCTCGGCGTCGGGCAGCTCGATCGGCAGCACCTCGAACCCGGCCGTGCGCAGCGCGTCCAGCACGGCGGTCGCGTGGTCCAGCACGGGGCCGGCGTAGAGCACGGCGACCTGGCTGGCGCCCTTGACGAGCACCGGCACCCGGTCGGCGAGACCGCGGTCGATCTCGACCGCGTAGTCCTTGACATCGACGATCGTCACAGTCGGCCCGCCAGTTCCGCGGCGATCTCCTCCGGCTCGCGGCCGTCGGTCACCACCGTCACGGTCGCCACCTCCTCGTAGAGCGGGCGGCGCTGGTCGAGCAGGTACTTCAGGGTGGCCCGCGGGTTCAGCGCGAGCAGCGGCCGGCCGGCGCCCAGCCCGACCCGGGACACGGCGTCGGAGAGCTGGACCGACAGGTACACCACGGTGTGCCCGGCGAGGACCGCCCGGGTCGCCTCGGCCAGGATCGCGCCGCCGCCGAGGGCGAGCACGCCGTCGAACGAGGACAGCGCCGCGGCGACCGCCTCGCGCTCCAGCTTGCGGAAGTGCTCCTCGCCCTCGTCGAAGAAGATCTCCGGGATCGGCTTGCCGGCCACCGCCTCGATGTCGGTGTCGACGTCGCGGAACGCGACGCCGAGCGCCTCGGCGAGCAGCCCGCCGACGGTGGTCTTGCCGGCACCCGGCGGACCGACCAGCACCGCGCGGGGCCTCACCGGATCACCAGGTGCTCGAGGTAGCCGTCGAGGTTGCGGCGGATCTCGGCGACCGAGTCGCCGCCGAACTTCTCCAGCGCGGCCTCGGCCAGCACCAGCGCCACCATCGCCTCGGCCACGACGGCGGCCGCGGGCACGGCACACACGTCCGAGCGCTGGTTGATCGCGGTCGCCGGCTCGCCGGTGGTGACGTCGACGGTCTGCAGCGCCCGGTTGAGCGACGAGATCGGCTTCATCGCGGCCCGCACGCGCAGCGGCTCGCCGGTGGTGATGCCACCCTCCAGGCCGCCGGCCCGGTCGGTGACCCGGCGCACCCCGTCGGGCGTGTTGATGATCTCGTCGTGCGCGACCGAGCCGCGGGAGCGCGCCTGGGTGAACGCGTCGCCGATCTCGACGCCCTTGATCGCCTGGATCGACATGAGCGCGGTGGCCAGCCGGGCGTCGAGCTTGCGGTCCCACTGCACGTGGCTGCCCAGGCCCGGCGGCACACCGTAGGCCAGCACCTCCACGATGCCGCCGAGCGTGTCGGCGTCCTTCTTCGCGGCGTCGACCTCCTCGACCATCCGCGCGCTCGCCTCCGGGTCGAGGCAGCGCAGCGGGTCGGCGTCGATGCGCTCGAAGTCCTCGGGGCGCGGGACCAGGCCGGGCTTGGCGGCGACCGAGCCGAGCTCGATCACGTGCGACACGATGTCCACGCCGAGGGCCTGGCGCAGCAGCGCCTTGGCGACGGTGCCGACCGCGACCCGCGCCGCGGTCTCCCGCGCGCTGGCCCGCTCCAGGATCGGGCGGGCGTCGGTGTGCCCGTACTTCTGCATGCCGGCGAGGTCGGCGTGCCCCGGGCGGGGCCGGGTCAGCGGCGCGTTGCGGGCCTGGGCGGCGAGCAGCTCGGGGTCGACCGGGTCGGCCGCCATGACCGTCTCCCACTTCGGCCACTCGCTGTTGGCGACGCGGACGGCGACCGGGCTGCCGAGCGTGAGCCCGTGCCGGAGGCCGCCGACGAACTCGACGACGTCCTGCTCGAAGCTCATCCGCGCGCCGCGGCCGTAGCCGAGGCGCCGACGGGCCAACTCTGCCGCCACGGACGCGCTCGTCAGCTCGATCCCGGCGGGGACGCCCTCCAGGATCGCGACGAGTGCCGGGCCATGGGATTCACCAGCGGTCAACCAGCGCAACACGTGGGCAAGTCTGTCACGCCGCCGTCATCCGGCGGCGTACAGGGCCGAGCGCATCTCACCCACTGGCGCGGCCACGCCGGTGAACAACTCGAACTGGTCGGCGGCCTGCCACAGCAGCAGGTCGAGCCCGGAGACGATCGCGCACCCGGCGTGCTGCGCGGCCGCGGCCAGCGGCGTCGGCCACGGGTCGTAGATGGCGTCGAACACCACCGGGCGACCTGACCAGTCGGCAGTGGCCAGGTGGTCGGCGGCGCCCTTCGGTACCGTGGAGATCACCACCGGCGCCGTGGCCGCCTCGGCCGCCCGCTCCCACGGCTCGCCGGCCAGGTCGACGTTGAGCGCGTCCGCCACCGGCCGCAGCTCGTCGGCCGCCTCGGGCCGGCGGGTGTAGACCGTGACGTCGGCGCCCAGGGCGGCCGCGGCCGCGATCGCCGCCCGCGCCGTGCCGCCGCCGCCGAGCAGGGCCAGCCGCGGTGTGCGGGACACGCCCGCCTCCAGCAGCGCGCGGACCATGCCCGGGGCGTCGGTGTTGTACGCGTGCCAGCCGTACGCCCGGCGCACCAGCGTGTTGGCGGCGCCGATCGCCTGCGCGAACGGATCGACGAGCGCGGCGACCCGCAGCGCCTCCTCCTTGAGCGGCATGGTGAGCGAGAGCCCGGCCCACTCCTGGCCCAGGCCCTCGACCAGGCCGCGGAGCTCCGCTTCGCCGCATTCGACGGCGGTGTACCGCCAGTGCGTCAGACCGGCGGCCCGATAGCCCGCGTTGTGCAGGACCGGTGAGCGCGAGTGGCTCACCGGCTTGCCCAGCACCGCTGCCCGTCGCTCAGTAGGCACCGTTCTTCTTCGCCGTCTCGATGTTGCGCAGGTGCTGGTTGTAGTCGTCGGTGAACGCCGAGTTCTTGTCCTTGTCGATGAGCACGAAGTAGAGCCACTTCTCGCCCGGCGTCGGGTTCAGCGCCGCGTTGAGCGCCTCCTTGCCCGGGCTGCAGATCGGGCCGGGCGGAAGGCCGGCCTGCCCGTACGTGCGGTACGGGTTGTTGGGGTCGGTGAGCTCGGCGGTCGTGAGGTTGTGCTTGCGGGGCTGGCCCTGCAGCTCGCGCCAGTAGTTGGTGGTCGAGTCGAACTCGAGGTTCATCGGCGGCTTCTTGTTGAGCCGGTTGTAGATGACCCGCGCGACCTTGGGCATGTCGGCGATCGTGCCGGCCTCCCCCTGCACGAGCGAGGCGTTGATCAGCGCCGAGAACGGCATGAGCTCCTTGCCCTGGGCGATGTTGACGAGGTCGAGCTCCTGGACCACCGACAGGAAGTGGGCGACCATCTTCTTGAGGATCGTGGTCGCGGTCTCTCCCGGCCCGAACTCGTACGTGTCGGGGAACAGGAAGCCCTCGACCGTCTTGTTGGCCGGCTTGCCGTCGGTGCGGTTGAACCAGAAGTCGGGCACGCCGAGCGCGATCGGGTCCTTGGCCGCGGCGTTGAACTCCTCGACCTTGATGCCGGTCTCCTTCGACAGCAGCTCGAAGGTGGCCTTCATCGTCAGGCCCTCCTGGATCGTCACCCGGTCGACCACTTTGTTCTTGGGGTCGGCGAGCGTCGTCAGGGCGTCGGCGGCGCGCATCTGCTTGCGCAGCTTGTAGAAGCCCGGCTGGATCTTCTTGCTGCGCTCCTCGTTCTTCTTCGCCGCTTCCACGAAGGCCTTGGTGCTCTTGATGACCCCGGCATCGAGGAGGGTCTGGGCGATCTCGAGCGACGTCTGGCCGCTCTTGACCTCGACCGTCACCTCACCGGTGCCCCCACCGTTGTAGTCGGGGGCGGCGAACAGGTCCTTGACGCGGTCGACGCCCGCGTAGGCCCCGAACGCGAGACCGCCGATGACCAGCAGGCTGATGAAGAAGGCGAGGAAGGTCCTTCCACCGCGCCCCTTCTTCTTTTTCCTGGCGGGCGCGGAAGAAGCGCGGCGCCGGTGACGCGGCCGCTCCTCTTCCTCCCACGCCAGATCCAGCTCGTTCATCTGCACACTGCCTCCTGGTGCTCAGCCGCGAACTGCCCCGGCCCGTCGCGCGTCGAGCCACCCTTGCAGGATCTCCACGGCGGCCACCTGATCGATGACCGCCCGCTGGCGCCGTCCCCGGACGCCACGCTCGGACAGCCTACGGGTTGCCGCCGCCGTGGACATCCTCTCGTCTGTGAGCAGGACGGGCACGGGCGCGGCCATTTGCCGGAGCCGATCCGCGTACTGCCTGATCAGCCCGGCCGCCGGCCCTTCCTTCCCGGCCAGGTTGATGGGCAGCCCGACGACGATCTCGATCGCCTCGTATTCGGCGACGTAGGCCATGATTTGCGACATGTCGGAAGGGTCTTCCTCGTCCGTTCGCTGGTCACGGGCGAGGGTGGCGACGGGGCTGGCGAGGATCCCGTCGGGGTCGCAGACGGCGACTCCGACTCGGACGCTGCCGACATCGACCCCGATCCGCCGGCCGCGGACCCACTCCCCTGTCACGCTAGGCACCCTAACCCGCCTGCCTCACCCTGATGAGCCCCGGAGTCGTTGATCTAGCCCTCCGGCGGGGGACTTCGACCCGAATCACGGCGATATACCCGTTCGCGAACGGACCGTTCACCCCGACCGTTCACCCTGCGTCACTCTGTCCCCACCAGCCCCGCGGACCTCACCCGTTGGGCGAAATTCCGGACATGCGGCACTACCCGCACGCTGGGCGGCCGAACGCGTCCATGATCGATGGCGCGTTCTGGTCGCCATGACAGCCAGAAGCCGCCATCGATCATGGACGTCGGCGACCCCGCTGCGCTCCGGCACCGCGCACCGCTCCACCCGAACGCAACCGCGCTCCCAGCACCGCTCCGCTCCCGCCACCGCTCCGCTCCCAGCACCACTCCGCCCGAACGCGGCCGTGTTCCCGGCACCGCTCCGTTCCCGGCTCCGCTCCCGCCACCGCGCCACCCGAACGCGACCGTGTTCCCAGCACCGCTCCCTCCCAGCACCGCTCCCTCCCAGCACCGCTCCCCTCCCAGCACCGCTCCCCTCCCAGCACCGCTCCCCTCCCAGCACCGCTCCGTTCCCGGCACCGCTCCGTTCCCGGCACCGCTCCTGAGACGGCGTTGCCCTGCCCGTCGGGGACGGGCAGGGCAACGGTCGTGCTGGGCCGCGAGTGTTACAGGGCGCGCTCCACGGCCGTGAGGAGGGTCGGGGCGTCGGCGGCGGGGACGCCGCCGCCCTGGGCCAGGTCGGCGTTGCCGCCGCCGCGGCCGGAGAGGGCCGTCTTCACCAGGGCGCCGGCGTTGAGGCCGCGGGACTTCGCCGCCGCGTTGACGCCGACGACCAGCGAGGCCTTGCCGCCGGCGCGGGAGGTGACGGCGACGACGGCGGGGCGGTCGGCCGGGAAGCGGCCGCGGATCTCCTGGACCAGGGTGCGGACCTCGTTCGCCGAGGTGCCCTCGGGGGCCTCGGTGCCCACGAACGCGACGCCGCCGATGTCGCGGGCCGAGTCGGCCAGGCCGGCGGCGCCGGCGAGGACGACCTGGGTGCGCAGCTTCTCCAGCTCGCGCTCGGCGTCGCGGAGCTGGGCGACGGTCTGCTCGACCCGGTCGGCGACCTGGTCGCCGGGGACGCGGAACAGCTCGGCGAGGCGGGACACCAGGACGTGCTCGCGGGCCAGGTGGCTGAACGCGTCGATGCCGACGAGGGCCTCGACCCGGCGGATGCCGGAGCCGACCGACGCCTCCGACAGGATCTTCACCAGGCCGAGCTGGCTGGAGCGCTCGACGTGCGTGCCGCCGCACAGCTCACGGGCGTAGTCGCCGACCTCGACGACGCGGACCTCGTCGCCGTACTTCTCGCCGAAGAGCGCCATCGCGCCGATCTTGCGCGCCTCCTCCTGCGTGGTGATGAACGCGTGGACCAGCAGGTCACGCAGCAGCACCTCGTTGACCTGCTGCTCGACGTCGGTCAGCACGCTCTGCGGCACGGCACCCGGCGTGTTGAAGTCGAACCGCAGCCGGCCCGGCGCGTTGAGCGAACCGGCCTGGGTCGCCGACTCGCCGAGGAAGTTGCGCATGGTCTGGTGGATCAGGTGGGTCGCGGTGTGCGCCCGGGAGACGGCGCGCCGCCGGTTGACGTCGATCTCGGCGAACGCCGCCTCGCCCGGGCGGATCTCGCCGGCGACGACCCGCGCGCGGTGCACGACGAGGCCGGGGACCGGCGACTGGACGTCGAGCACCTCGACCTTGCCGCTGCCGACCGTGATGAAGCCGAGGTCGGCGAGCTGGCCACCGCTCTCCGCGTAGAACGGGGTCGCGTCGAGGACCAGCGAGACCTCCTCGCCCTCCCCCGCGACCTTGGCGCCGAGCAGCGAGCGGACCCGCGTCTCGCGGGCGACCTCGCGGTAGCCGGTGAACTCGACCGGCCCGCCCTCGTCGAGGGCCTGCCGGTACACCGAGAGGTCGGCGTGGCCGGTCTTGCGGGCCTGGGCGTCGGCCTTGGCATTGGCGCGCTGCTCGGCCATGAGCCGGCGGAAGCCGTCCTCGTCGACCTGCAGGCCCTGCTCGGCGGCGATCTCCAGGGTGAGGTCGATCGGGAAGCCGTAGGTGTCGTGCAGCTGGAACGCCTTGTCACCGGCCAGGGTCTGGCCACCCGTGGCCTTGGTCTCGGTGACCGCGAGGTCGAGGATGGTCGTGCCCGCGTGCAGCGTCTGCAGGAACCGCTCCTCCTCGCCGTACGCATACGACGCAATCCTGTCGTACTCGGCCGCCACCTCCGGATACGACGGCGACATGCAGTCACGGGCGACCGGCAGCAGCAGCGGCAGCGCCGGACCCTCCTGCCAGCCGAGCAGCCGCATCGAGCGGATCGCACGGCGCAGGATGCGCCGCAGCACGTAGCCGCGGCCCTCGTTCGACGGGATCACACCGTCGGAGATCACCATCAGGGCGGTGCGGACGTGATCGGCGATCACCCGCAGCCGCACGTCGTCGGGGTGCGACTCGGCGGCCACGTGCGACACGGCCTGCCCGTACCGCTTGCCGGTCATCTCGGCGGCCTTGGACAGGATCGGGTTGACCTCGTCGATCTCGTAGAGGTTGTCGACGCCCTGCAGCATCGACGCGATCCGCTCCAGGCCCATGCCGGTGTCGATGTTCTTGTTCGGCAGGTCCCCGACGATGTCGAAGACCTCCTTCGAGCGCACGTTGGTGATCTCGTGCTGCATGAAGACCAGGTTCCAGTACTCCAGGAAGCGGTCCTCGTCGACCTCCGGCCCACCCTCCTTGCCGTAGGCGGGGCCACGGTCGTAATACAACTCCGAGCACGGCCCGGCCGGGCCGGGGATGCCCATCGACCAGAAGTTGTCCTTCTTGCCACGCCGCACGATCCGCTCGGCGGGCAGGCCGGTGCGCTTCCAGATGTCGATGGCCTCGTCGTCGTCGAGGTAGACGGTCGCCCAGATCTTGTCCGGGTCCAGACCGAAGCCGCCCGCCTCGACCGGGTTGGTCGACAGGTCCCAGGCGAGCTTGATCGCGCCTTCCTTGAAATAGTCGCCGAAGCTGAAGTTGCCGTTCATCTGGAAGAACGTGCCGTGCCGGCTGGTCTTGCCGACCTCGTCGATGTCCGGCGTGCGGATGCACTTCTGCACCGACGTCGCCCGCTGATAGGGCGCGGTGCGCTGGCCCAGGAAGAACGGCACGAACTGCACCATGCCCGCGTTGACGAACAGCAGGTTGGGGTCGTCGACCGCCGGCAACGGCGCCGACGGCACCACAGCATGCCCGGCCGCCTCGAAATGGGCCAGGAAACGACGCTTGATCTCCGCGGTTCTCATCGGTGCTGCCGGCCTTCCGGGTAAAGGTCATCGTCCAGGGTCGAGCCGTCGGTGAACGCGGCTTGGATCTCGGCCTCGCGCTCGGCCATGCCGTCGCGCACGTCGGCGACGAAGTCGCGCACCGAGCCGGCGATGCCGGCGGCCGAGTCACGCGCCGACGCGGCGATGCCCTGCGGGGTGAAGGCCTGGGCCTTCTTGGTGATCGCGCGGACCACCAGCGCCCCGACGGCGAGTCCGATCCCGAGCCACAGCAAACGCCGCATGGCTCAACCTCTCTATCGCTTCGAATGTAGTGCGGGCGACACCGCCCGCGTCTTGGCTCAGCCGCGCTGGCGGCGCTGCTTGATCTGCTCGCGCACCTCGGCCTCGTCGGCCTCGCGCCGGCGGTTGGCGGCGGCCTTGCGCACGCCGTAGCCGAAGGCGGCGACCTTCACCAGCGGGTTGGCCGCAGCGGCGCTGACCACAGTGGACAGGTTCGCAACGTTGGAGCTGATGTGCGACACGTTTTCGGTGATCGTGTCGATCCGTGCGAGCTGCATGTTGACGCCGTCGAGCGTCGTGTGGGTCTGCTGTAACGCGACGTTGACGTTGTCGATCGTCATGTTGACCCGCTCCAGCATGGGCGTGGTCTGGTCCGCGACGTCACGCAGCGCGCCGGTGGCGGCGTCGATGGTGTGCCGGATCCGCAGGATCGGCACCGCCAGGACGCACACGAGCACGAGAAACGCCAGCGCCGCGATCAGCGCCGCCAAACCGCCCCAGGTCACGGTCACGCCGTTCCTCCTTTGCTCACTGGACGCGCGTCTCCAACGGAGGAAATCTACCCTCCGTGACGCATCGCCGCCTTTCGACCGGCCGTGTCGCTGGTCTTGGGAGAGACCGTAGGCCGGGGGTACGACAAGAATTCTGGCCTTACTCGCCGTCCCGCGTGCCGCCGGGGTCGTAACTGATCCGGTTGAAGACCTTGATCGTGGTCACCGCCAGTGGGCAGATGGCGGTCGGGCCGGGCGCCGGCGACTCGATCTCGCTCGGCTGCGGCTCGGCCGGCTGGCTCGCGGGCTGGCTGACCGGCGCCTTCGCGGTCGGCTTGCCGCTGCCCGCGGGCGGCGACGCGTTCACCGTCGGCCGGGTGCCCTTGACGTCGCAGACCGCGGCCCGGACCCACAGGTCCAGCACGTACTCGTCGCGCTGCCAGCAGGTCTCGATGCCGTCCACGCCCTCGGCCTGGCAGTCCGGGATGTCCCACTCGACCCAGCCTGCGTCACGGAGCTTGCCGACGAACGCCCGGTTGGTCTCCTCGGGGCCGCGGGCGGACTCCCAGGTACGTTGGCGGGATCGGCATTCACCGATGCACCATCGGCTGCCGAGCGCGCCGTCGGTCGGGTTGCGGGCCGCCCACTCAGGCAGGTTCAGCTGGTCGAGCTCCACGAACACCGGGTCGCGGGTGAATTCTCGGATGATGAAGAACGCGGCCGGGGCGCTGACCACCGCGAGGACCACGAAGATGATCGTGGCCATGCGCAGCTGGCGCACCCGCTTGGCCTGGGCGCGCTGCAGCAGCCCGAACGGCGCGATCTGCGTCGTGGACTCCCAGTCGAACGCGCCCGGGGTCGTCGCCGTGCCCCGGTAGGTGACCGGGTTCGGGTCGAAGCGGGCCAGGTCGACGAACGGCTTCGGCGGCGCCTCACCGGGGTGCCCGCCCGGATGCCCGCCGGGGCCGCCTGGGCCACCCGGGCCGCCGGGCCCGCCCGGGTGGCGGCCGCCGGGGCCGGGACGGCCGGCGCCGGGCACGGTGGCGCGGCCCGGGCCGCCGCGGC
>NZ_JBEXCY010000031.1:0-80250 GCF_040605515.1 Dactylosporangium sp. NPDC005572
TCGGCGTTGGTCTGGCCCGGGATGCGTTTGGGCTGTGCGCTCATCGGTCGTCACCCTTTCCGTCCGCTCCGGCGACCGTGTCGGCCGTACCTGTATTTGACGCCCACCAGATCCGGACAGCTCCCTGGTCCGGCACATCCTGAGGAAGTCTTGCCGGGCCGGGCGGTCGCCGCGCTCAGCGCCGGCCCTTGTCGAGGTCGTCGCGGACCGTGGGTCAGGGCCGGCCCGCGAGAACGCGTCTCCTGCCATACGGGACAGAAACCGGCCTAAACGGTAGCTACCTTCGGCGGTACGTTCCCGGTTGCAGAGGAGTCACCCGATATGTCTGTCAAGGCGATCCCCGAGGGCTACACGACCGTCACGCCGTGGATCATCTCCCGCGACACGGGCGGGGTCATCGAGTACCTCCGGAGAGCGTTCCGCGCC
This sequence comes from Dactylosporangium sp. NPDC005572, assembly GCF_040605515.1. Classification (NCBI taxonomy): domain Bacteria; kingdom Bacillati; phylum Actinomycetota; class Actinomycetes; order Micromonosporales; family Micromonosporaceae; genus Dactylosporangium; species Dactylosporangium sp. NPDC005572. The sequence goes on from NZ_JBEXCY010000031.1 coordinate 427, forward strand.
GAGGAACTGGGCCGGGTGATCGACGCCCGTGGACTGATCGGGCACGCGGAGGTCCGCATCGGCGACGCGATCGTGATGCTCTTCGACGGCGACCCGAGTTGGCCCTCGACGCCCGCGTTCCTGCGGCTGTACGTCGAGGACGCCCACGCCGTGCACCGCCAGGCGGTCGAGGCGGGCGGCGTGTCCATCTCGGAGGTCACCCATCTGGCCTTCGGCGACCTGGTCGGGCGGGTGCGCGACCCGTTCGGCAACGTGTGGTGGATCCAGACCCGCATCGAGGACGTGACACCTGAGGAGATGCAGCGACGCTTCAGCGACCCGCAGTTCACCGCGGCGATGGAGTACATGCAGCGCCCCGAGACCGAGATCTTCCCCCGGAGCTGAGCCTCGACCGGCGTCGCTAGGGCGCGTTCAACCCTCACGGGAGCAAGGGTTCGCCGGCGGAGAGACAACCGCTCTGCGTCCATTCAGCCGCGTAGCACCCTGCGGCAACGCTGCTGCGCTACTCGCAGTCCTCGCCACGGCCCGCGGGTCGATCGGGCGGCGCGGCGTAGGTGAGGTCGCCGATGTCGAGTCCATGCCGGTGGAGCAGTTCTTGCAGTTGCGATGTGGTGCACCAGTGCTCGGCGCCCCAGGGGTCGATGACCCGGTTCCAGTTGCGTTCGCCGGTACCGTCGCGGTCGAGCCAGGACGACTCGACCGTCCACCCGTCGGCGTGCAGCACGGTCACCACACGGCAAGCTTTGCTCGACGTTTCCGCAGTTCAAGGGCGCTCGCCGAGATCACGAAAATTGCAGTGTTGTCATTCGTGGATCACGGCAGTGTGGAGGCGCCGTTACGGTGCGCGGATGGAGACGGGCTGCCGGTGGGCCGCGACCGCCGACGGGGCGGTAGTGGCGCTGAGGCTATTCGGGTGCGGCACCTTTCTTCTCCAGGGCTTTCACGATGGCCAATGAGTCTTTGAGGGAGCGGCCGGTCAACCGCCGAACCAACGCGACCGCCTCGATACGTTTACCCGACTTCACGAGCTGCTCGACCTCGGTCATCTCCATGCCCGGACCAGTGCCCGGTTCGCCGGGCCCGGCCGTCACGGCATCACTCGACTCGCCGTTGTCAGCAAGCCGCCGCAGCAGAATGCTCAACGCCCAGAAGAACACGAGCTCACCGAGCAGCCAGGGCCACACCTCGGCAAGGCTCTGTCGCCCCCTCGCCGGCGGAAAGATCAGTCCAGCGCAGGCGAGACCCGCCGCCACGAAGCTGCCCATTGCAAGGCTCCTCGCAACTCGCCGGGCCCGCTCGGACTTCAGCGCAAACAGGGCCATCCACGTGACTCGCTTCTACTTCGGCGGCAACTTCCCCGTGGCCATCCTTGAGGTCCCTGCCGCGTTTGGCCAGCGCGCACGGTCCGCGGCAGGTGCGGAAACGCGATCAAGCGGTGCGTGCGCGTTATCCGGTTGGCGATCAGGAACAAGACCTCGAAAATGACGACCGTGTTGGACTGGTTCTGTCGGGGCTGCGGCGTACGTGTCCGGACGAGCCTCCCTGACCACGTCGGCACCCTGTGCGGTCGCTGTGCCGCCGCCGCGACCTGGAGCCACCTTCCGACCAGCACGCAGAAGATGATCGATGACGCCATCCGGCGCGGAAACATCCAGGGCCTCCTGGCGATGCGCGCAGCCGATCCACCTATCGAATTGCCGCACGCGATGGATGTACTTGTGCTCCGCCATCGAGCCGGCGTCAGCCGCGACGCCTCAGGCTGAAGGGCTCGTTGCGCGCACGATCGGCGACATCGACTGTGCGCAGGCAGTTGAGAGCCCGCAGCGCGTGGCCGGTGAACGACCCGAACCGCCGATTTTCCGTCGTCCGCGATCCGTGATCATGATCAGCGGGTTCGTCCTGCGCTTGTCGTGGCGGCTTGCGAACCGGTGGTCAGGACGTCTCTGGTGGGTCGCTGGCCTGCGGTGATGCGCCAGGATCGGCACGGAAGGTCAGGCCGGCCGCGTCCAGTGCTGCTCGCAGGTGGCGGAGGGCGTAGGGCCCGACTCCGTGGAGTGCCTGCACCTCGCCCTCGCTGAGGCTGGTCACCTGTTCGAGGCGGACCACGCCCTGCGCGGTGAGCGCGCGTGTCGCGGCTGCGCCGATGTGTGGCAGTGGGGTGCCCGGCTCCGGTGCCGATTGGGGCTGGGCCGGCCGGGGATGGCCCTCGTGGTCCAGGACGGCGCCGCCGCGCGGCGAGAGCCGGTACCCGATGTCGAGCGACTCGGTCAGGCCGCGCTCCTTCAGCTTGCGCACGTTCTGTTTGAACGACGGGGTGTCACGGCCCATCCGCTGCGCGAGGTCGGGTGCCCGGGTGGCCGGCAGCTCGTCGATCAGCAGTAGCGTTGCCCGGGTCCACGGCCCGGCCGGCGAGGCGCGGTCGAGCCGGTCGAGCCACGTGACGATCGCGTCGATCTCCGCAGCGTCGGGTACCGCCTCCCGCAGCTCGTGCCGCGGGTCGGCGCCCGCGTACCGGAGCCCGATCCGATACACCGGCCGCTCCGGGTGCAGACGGTCCAACCCCTGCCGGAGCGCGGCCAACGACGCCGCGCCGGCCCGGCGGGCCTCCGCCGCGGTCAGCGAGCTCACCGGCACGCGGTCGACGGACGTGACCTCGACCAGTCCGACCGCGGTCCGCATCCGGGTGCCGGCCCTGACCCGAGGCCGTTCCCACCGGCGGAACGCCAAGTCGACATCGCCGGCCTGGATCGCCGCCAACTCTGCGGGACGCATCTGCACACCCCAGTTCAACACACGCCACGATCCGTGTGCATACCGCCGCGGAAACGGGTCACTCCGAGGTGTCAGGTCGGCGCCCCCGGGCAGTGTTCGCGCCGTGCTCGATGGCTCTGCGTACCGTCCGGTTCGCCGACGCCGGGTCGCAGCCCGTGGCACGGAGCAGGTCGCTCGCAGCCGTGCGCAGCTGGGTCACCACCGCGGAGCCGAAGTCGCTGACGCCGAGTGCCCGAGCCTGGCCGGCCTTGTGCACAGCGTCGTAGATCTTCCGGCGGGTCCGTTCGGGCTCGTATCCGGCCCGGTGCTCACGGCGCAGCGACTCGACCGCGTCGGCGAGCCGGTCGACGCTGACGGGCAGGTCGGCTGGAATCGGCTCGTGGTACTGCAGCGCCATCGCCGATCGGCGGGCCAGGCCCCGGCTGTGCTCGATGACGCGCTCCACCTGGACGGTGCCGCGGGCGAAGCGCTCCACGTCCTGGCGGCGCAGCCAGCGGGCCGGCGCCAGGCTGACCACCTCCTCGGCACCGCTGAGCGCCTGGTGCATCCGTTCGAGGTCGGGCCCCATGCTGCGGAGCGCTTCCAGGGCTCGAACCGCCCGTTGCCGGTCGTGTGTCGCCAGCGCCGTGGAAACCTCCCGCAGCTGATTGGCGAGGTTCAGGTAGATCGGGGCCGCGCTGCGATCGAGGATCCGCATCGGGTTCAGCGGCAGCAGCAACGCGACGACGACGAGGCCGACGACACCACCGACCATCGCATCGACGACCCGCGGCCATTCCAGGTCCTGCTGGGCCGGGGACAGGGTGGTCAGCAGCACCGCCGTACCGCCGGCCTGCCCGACGGCTGCCCCGCTGCGACCGAACAGCATCAGGGTCGCCAGGATCGCGCACCCGACGATGAGCCCGGTCTGCCAGAGCCCGGTGCCCAGGTACTTCAGCAGCAGATCGGTGACGGCGATGCCCAGCCCGACACCGAGCAGCAGCTCGGCGGTGCGGTGGGCGCGCTGGCCGAGCGCGGCGACGATCGTGCCCACGGCGGCGGACGGTGCGAAGACGGGTGCGGGGTTGCCGAGCACGTCGTGTCCGATGACCCAGGCCACCGCCGCGGCAAGTCCGGCCTGCGTCGAGATCACCAGGGCGACTTCGAACTGCAGCAGCCGCAGTCGCCCCGCCTGACCACCCCGGCCCCGAACCCGAGCCGCGGCCGCCCTCACCTGCGCGGCACCACGATCAGCCCGCAGCCGGCGGACACTTCGTCGAGGGTCACCAGGACTCACCCCGTACCGCTACCCCACCCGCACTGGGCGAATCCGCCCGATTACCGGCGGGCAGCCAGCGCCGGAGAGCTAGGAAGCGGCCGTCGCCGTGTGGGGCATGGAGACGGCGCTCACGACGACAGGAGGGTGTCGAGCGCGGCCAGCGCCGGCTCCGAGTTGCGCCGGCCGAGGCCGATCCGGAACCGGTCGGCGGGCACCGGCCCGACCCGCGACTCGTACAGGCCGGCCGGCAGCAGGATGACGCCCGCCTCCTCGACCGCCCGCCGGCACCAGGCCTCGACGCCGTCGGCGCCGCGGTACCGGGGGAAGGCCACGCACCCGGCGTCGGGGCGGCGCCAGTCGAACAGCTCGCCGTGCCCGGCGAAGAACGCGTCCATGAGCAGCAGGTTGGCCGAGACGATGCCGCGGTTGCGGGCCAGGATCTTCTCGCGGGCATGCAGGGCCATAGTGGCCAGCAGCTCGCTCGGGCCGGCGTTGCAGATCGACGTGTAGTGCTTGTGCCGTTCGAGCATCTCCAGGACCGCGTGGTCGCGGCAGGCGACCCAGCCGACCCGCAGGCCCGGCAGCCCGTACGCCTTGGACATCACGCCGACCGAGAGCGCCGTGTCGGACAGGTCGGCGGCCTGCGGCAGCGGCGCGTCGAACTCCAGGCCGCGGTACACCTCGTCGGACAGCAGCCGCGCGCCCGCCTCGGCGCACAGCTCGACGAGGCCCTGCCAGGTCGCCCGGTCCGGCAGCGCGCCGGTCGGGTTGTTGGGGAAGTTCACCGCGACGAGCGTGGTCGTGGGGCGCAGCGCCGCCCGGACCGCGTCGAGGTCGAGCCGCCAGCCGTCGGCCGGGTCCAGCGCGACGGCGGTGACGTCGGCGCCGCCCTCCAGCAGTACCGTCTCCGTCGACTGGTAGCCGGGCACCACCACGACCGCGTGGTCGCCCGGCCCGGCGAGCAGCTGCACGGACCAGTAGATCGCCTCCTCCGCCCCGGCGAAGACGAGGACGTCGTCGGGCGTGCACCGCTCGTAGGTCGCGGCGATCGCCTCCCGCAGCGCCGGCGTCCCCCAGGTCTCGACGTACCCGAGCCGCAGTTCGTGCAGGTCGGCGGCGCCGTCGCCGAGCTCCAGCAGCTCCGCCACGGTGAGGGTCTCCGCGTCGGAGCCGGCGAGGTTGTACCGCGCGACGAACTCCCACCGCGAGAAGTACGTCTCCAGCCGGAAGTCCGGCAGCCGGGGCCTCATGCGGCCGCCACCGCCTCGATCTCCAGCAGCCACGCCTCGTCGTAGATGCCCGTGATGATCACGGTCAGCGCCGGGCTGTGCCCGCCGAGCACCTCGTGGCGGATGCGGGAGTTGGCCTCCCGGTACCGCCGGTCGGAGAGGAAGACGGTGACCTTGACCAGGTGCTCCCGGCCCAGGCCGGCGCGGGCCAGCACGCCGAGCACGTTGGCCCAGGCGAGCCGGCATTGCGCGTCGAAGCTGTCGGGCACGGCGCCGTCCGGCGTCTCCGGGACCTGGCCGCTCACGTGCACGATCCGGGTGGCGCCGGTGAGCAGCGTGCCCTGGGCGTAGGAGCGGGCCTGCGGGTCGAGGCTGGTGATCTCCACGGCGCCAGCCTAGGCGTTGCGGCGCTGCTGGGCGATCCGGGCGAGGCGGTCCCAGGCCGGCGACGACGGCGCCGTCTTCGTCACCAGGCGGGCCAGCGCCGGGTCGACGCCCGGCGGCCCGGACGGCTCGGGGCCGCCGTGGCGGGCCAGCATCCAGCGCTCGGTCCGCTCGGCGAGCGCGTCGAGCCGCGGGTCGCTCGCGGACCACTCGAACGCGGCGTCGTACTCGAGGTACAACTGCTGAAACTCGGGATCGGTGATCGCCTGACGCTTGTCGGCGATCCAGACCGCCGCCTGCTGCGGGGACACCGACTGGAGCAGGATCCAGCCGTCGCGCTCCATCTGCACGGTCCGGCGGCTGACGCCGAGCGCCTCGAGGCGCTCGAGGTAGCCGGCGACCTCGTCGGAGACGAACAGCCGCTCGCCGGAGCCGAGCCGGGCGATGCGCTCGCGGGTGCGGTGCAGCTCCTCGGCCCGGGCCAGCAGGTTCCGGTCGATCTCCTCGATCGCCGCCGCGAACCGCTCGGGGTCCGCCGCCAGCAGCTCCTTGATCCGGGCCAACGGCACCCCGGCCTCCGCGAGGGTTCTGATCTTCACCAGTTGTACCGCGTGTGCCGCGCCGTAGCGGCGGTAGCCGGAGGAGTCGCGCGGCGGCTCCTCCAGCAGTCCGCGCTCGTGGTAGTGCCGGACGGTCTTGACCGTCACGCCGGCGTAGTCCGCGAGCTGACCGATGGTGATCATGTGTCCATCATCCGGCCTTCCGGGCGAAGGCGGCGACCGCCCACAGGTAGCCGGCCAGGGCGATCCCGGCACACCAGGCCAGGGCGACCAGCGCGCTGCCGCCCACCGGGGCGCCGGTGAGCAGCGCCCGCAGCGCGTCGGCGACCGGGGTGAACGGCTGGTACTCGGTGAACCAGCGCACCGCCGCCGGCATCGACTCGGCCGGCACGAACGCGCTCGACAGGAACGGCAGCAGGAACTGGATCGGCAGCGTCGCCCCGTTGGCGCCGGCGACCGTCTTCGCGCCGAGCCCGAGCGCGGCCGACACCCACGACAGGGCGAACCCGAACGCCGCGACGATGCCGGCGACCGCGAGCCAGTCGAGCACCGACGCGTGCGGCCGGAACCCGGCGAGCACCGCCACCGGGATGACCACCGCCGTCGTGATGAGCGTGCGGATGACGCCCGCACCGACGTGCCCGGACAGCACGGCGCCGCGGCTGACCGCCATGGTCCGGAACCGGTCGATGATCCCGCCGGTCATGTCGGTGCAGACGTTGATCGCCGTGGTCGAGGAGCCGGACGCCACGGTCATCATGAGGATGCCCGGCACCAGGAAGTCCACATAGGACGCTCCGGGTGCGCCGTCGCCCAGGCCGGCGCCGATCGGGCCGCCGAGGATGTAGACGAACAGGAGCAGCAGCACGACCGGCGTGAGGATGGAGGAGATGAGCATCAGGGGGTACCGGACGGTGTGCGTCAGCTCGCGGCCGAGCATCGTGGTGGCGTCGGTCATGACCGCTGCTCCTTGGTAAGGGCGAAGAACACGTCGTCGAGGTCGGGGGTGTGGATGGACAGGTCCTCGACGGGCACGTCGTCGCCGAGGCGGGCGAGCACATCCCGGACGGCCTTGACGCCGTCGCCGGGGACGCGCAGGGCGAGGTCCTCGTCGGCGACGGCATCGGGCAGGCGTGCCGCCGCGGCCTGCAGGGCGGCGCCGTCGGGGAAGCGCAGGCGCAGGTGGGCGCCGGGGATGCGGCGCTTGAGCTCGTCGGGCGTGCCCTCGGCGACGATCCGGCCGTGGTCGAGCACGGCGATGCGGTCGGCCAGCTGGTCGGCCTCCTCGAGGTACTGCGTGGTCAGCAGGATCGTCACGCCCTCCGCGACCAGGTCGCGGACCAGCTGCCACATGATGTGCCGGCTGCGCGGGTCGAGGCCGGTGGTCGGCTCGTCGAGGAAGATGAGCCGGGGCCGCCCCATGAGCGTCATGGCGATGTCGAGCCGCCGCCGCATGCCGCCGGAGTAGGTGGCGGGCGTGCGCCGGGCCGCGTCGCCGAGGTCGAACCGCTCCAGCAGCTCGGCCGCGCGGGCCCGCCGCTCGGCCGGCCGCTGGTGCAGCAGCCGGCCCATGAGCAGCAGGTTCTCCTCGCCGGTGAGCAGGTCGTCGACGGCCGAGAACTGGCCGGTGACGCCGATGAGGGCGCGCACGGCGGCGGCCTCGCGGCGCAGGTCGTGGCCGAGGATCGCGGCGGTGCCGCCGTCGGCGGCGATCAGCGTCGACAGGATGCGCACGGTGGTGGTCTTCCCGGCGCCGTTCGGCCCGAGCAGCGCGAGGACCTCGCCGGCGCCGACGCGCAGGTCGACGCCGTCGAGGACGACCTGGTCGCGGTACGACTTGCGGAGACCTTCGGCGAGCACCGCGGGGGTGTCGGTGGCGTTCATGCCCCCATGCTCGAACCCTGCCCCAGGGGCAGGGTCAAGCGCAACGTCAGGTGCTCTGCAGCTCCCGCCGGCGGACCGTTGTCCCGGCGGCGGCCGCGGCCGCCACCAGTACCGTCAAGGCCCCTGCCGCCAGCAGGGTGGTCCGGTCCGGGTCCAGCAGCGGCTGCCCGCGCAGCGCCTGCCAGGTGAGCAGGGCGATCAGCCCGGCGTAGCCGGCGGCCGCCACCCGCACCAGCCGGAGCCGCACGCGCTGGTCGGCGACGAACCCGGCCAGCAGCAGCGCCAGCAGCGGCAGGGCCTGCAGGGCGTGGATCCCGACGAAGTGGGCGATGCGCAGGTCGCCGCCGGTCGTCGACCAGCCGGTGACGGGCATGCTGGGGCCGCCGTCGGCGACGCCGACGCTGTGTGCGCCGACGAAGCCGTTGGAGGTACCGGCGTCGATGGCGGCCCGCTGGGCATCGGTCGGCATCGTCATCAGGAACGCCACGGCCATGCCGGCCAGCGACAGCGCGAAGCCGGAGCGCGCGGCCGAGCGGACCACCGGGTCGCCGTCGCGCTGCACGGCGATGACCACGGCCACCACCAGGCTGGCCGTCCACAGCACCATGACCAGGTTGCCCATGAGGCTCCACACGGTCTCGTCGAACGGTGTGGAGTTGTTGAAGTGGCTCGGCCGCCCGCGGACCGCCTGCAGCACGATGAGCACCATCTCGCCGAGCGAGGCGACGGTGACGACGGTGCCGGCCCACCACCCGGTGCGCCGCAACCGGTGTGCCTTCTTGAGCAGCCACGCCAGGGTCAGCGCGTACAGCCCGAGCGACACGGCGAACTTGAACGGCTTCAGCCAGGCGGGGCTGCCGACGATCTGCCGGTCGTCGGTGAACAACCCGACGAGCGCGACGACGGTCAGCAGCCCCATCGCGGCCGCGAACCACAACAACGGACGGTGCCAGCGCGGGCTCATCGTGAGGTCTCCATCTCCGACGCATTGAGGACCGCTTCACGGTCCCAATCCGCGGCCCCCGAATCAGCCCGGCGCTCCCCCGGATCCGGGGTACGGCTATCCCCAGTTCTGTGGGGCCTGCTGGCGGGTGGTGACGTTGATGCGGTTGAAGAAGTTGGTGGTGGCGATCCACAGCACGATCGCCCCCAGCTCGGGCTCCGTGAAGTGCTTCGCCGCCGCCTCCCAGATGTCGTCCGGGACCGCGTCGCCGCGGTCGGCCAGGCGGGTCGCCGACTCGGCGAGGTCCAGGGCCGCCCGCTCGGCGTCGGTGAAGTACGGGGTCTCCCGCCAGGCCGCCACGGCGAACAGCCGCTCGTCGGTCTCGCCGCGCTGCTTGGCGCTGCGGGCGCCGGCGTCCACGCACGGGCCGCAGCCGTTGATCTGGCTCGCCCGCAGGTGGACCAGCTCCAGCGTCGCCGCCGGGACGCCGGCCGAGTGCACGGACTTGTACAGCAGGTTGATCGCCTTGACGACGTCGGGCGAGGCCGGGTTCGTGATGCGTGCTTCCATGATCGTCTCCTGTCACATCGGAGCGGTTTGGTTCGTCGCTCAGATGACGGACCCGACCGGGCTCTTGTGACATATGTGGCGTAGGCCACAATGGAGGACATCATGGCGAACGACGACCTGCTGGCCGAGCGCTTCGAGCGCGTGCGGCCCCGCCTGCGCGCGGTGGCGTACCGCATGCTCGGCTCGCTCACCGAGGCCGACGACGCCGTGCAGGAGGCCTGGCTGCGGCTGCAGCGCACCGACGACCGGGAGATCGGCAACCTGGCCGCCTGGCTGACCACGGTCGTCGGCCGGGTCTGCCTCGACATGCTGCGCTCCCGCACCCAGCGCCGCGAGGAGCCGCTCGACCTCGACGCCGAGCCGCCGGCCGACGCGGCCGACCCCGAGCAGCAGGCGATGCTGGCCGACTCGGTCGGCCTGGCCCTGCTCGTCGTGCTCGACACGCTGGCCCCGACCGAGCGGCTGGCGTTCGTCCTGCACGATCTCTTCGCGGTGTCGTTCGACGAGATCGCCGTCATGGTCGGCCGCAGCCCCGCCGCCGCCCGTCAGCTGGCCAGCCGCGCCCGCCGCCGCATCCAGGCCGCCACCGACACCCCGGACACCCCGGACACCGACGCGCCCCGCAAGCGCGCGATCGTCGACGCCTTCCTGACCGCCTCCCGCGGCGGGGACATGGCCGGCCTGCTGGAGCTGCTCGACCCGGACGTGGTCCTGCGCGCGGACCTGGCCGCCGCCCGCCTCGGCTCGGCGGGCGAGACCCGCGGCGCCGAGGTGGTCGCCCGCTTCTTCGCCGGCCGCGCGCAGGCGGCGGTGCCGGCGCTCATCGACGGGGTTCCCGCGGCAGTGGTACTGCGGGAGAACCGCGTCTTCATCGCCCTCACGTTCATCGTCACGGCGGGCCGGATCGCGGCCATCGAGTCGATCGCCGACCCGGACGACCTGGCGGCCCTCGACATCACGTATCTCCCGCGATAGCCGGAAGCCGTCGTCCGAACGTCGACCCGGGTCGCCATTCCGTGCATCGATGTCGAGATCGGCGAATGTTGGCCGGTCGGCGCGGTGGCAGTACCGTCCGAATTCCGGTGCGAATGTCGCCGGAGAGCGGGGACGACCGCGTGCAGGACACCGGACCCGACATCGACCCGGACGGCCGCGCCACCGCCGCGCCCGGCGGGGCCGGCCGGCCCTTGTCGGAGATCGCCGGAGACGATTTCATTGCAGTGGTGACCACTCCTCCGAAGGACTCGTACGCGCTCGGCATCGCCAACGACTCGTACCGCTGGTACGTCACCGCGTCGAAGCGCTCCCGCCGGTCGTACCGGATCACCGACGTCTCCGCGGTCCTGATCTCCGCATCGATCCCGGTGGCCGCCGTGATCGCTCCCGACATCCCCACGATCCCGGCCGTCCTGGGCGCGGTCCTGGTGATCATCGCCGGGGTCCGCGCGATCTTCCACTGGCCGGAGAACTACCTCCGCTTCAGCCGCGCCCGCGAGGCGGTGGAGGAGCAGCGCCGCCTGTACCACGTCTCGGCCCCTCCGTTCCACGACCCGGCCACGCGCGACGAGGAACTGGTCAAGGCGGTGACCCGCATCGAGCAGGCGGAGATGGGCCAGTGGGCCCAGATAGCCGATCCGCGCCCCGCCCGCAAACCGGATCCGAACGAGTAGGCAGGTGCCGATGTAAGGTGTCGTCTTCCGATCGGAGGTTTGCTCTAATACAAGAAGTCGTCGATTTCGCGCACGTCGGCCGGGGGGCCTCATGTCGGTAGCACCATTGTCCGATCCGCCGCGTCCACCACCCGTTCCCGCCGGTTCGGCAATGGTGGCGGCGCCACCGGCAGACGAGGTTTCCGGCGTGCTTGTTCACCATCTGCGGATCGCCCGCCAGCGGGCCGCGGACCGGCAACCGGAACACGTGGCACGTTGGAATTCAGCGATCTAACCGCATCGATTACCCCGCCCGAACCATTCCGCCAGTTCGTGGTGAAGATTCACGGCCGCTGCGACCTCGCGTGCGACTACTGCTACATGTACGAGCACGCCGACCAGAGCTGGAAACGGCGCCCGCCGGCGATGACCGCCGACGTCGGCCGGCGCCTTTCCGATCGCATCGCCGAACACGTGCGACACCACCGGCTGACCGAGATCCGGGTGATCCTGCACGGCGGCGAACCGCTGCTCGCCGGGGTCGACGGCATCACCCGGCTCGTCGACGGGATCCGCGCGGCGGTGAACGGCGCGGCCGCCGTCCGGTTCGCGATCCAGACCAACGGCGTGCGGCTCGACCGAGCCTTCCTGGAGTGCCTGCGGGCCCTGGGGGTCAGCGTCGGCGTGAGCCTCGACGGGGGTGTGGCGGAACACAACGGGCACCGGCGCTTCGCCCACGGCGGAGCCAGCTTCCCGCGGGTGGCCGCCGCGCTGGAACTGCTCAGGAGCCCGCCCTACCGGGAGATCTACGGCGGCATCCTGTGCACCGTCGACCTGCGCAACGATCCGCTCGAGGTGTACCACGGCCTGCTCGCCTTCGACCCGCCGTTGATCGACCTGCGCCCGCCGCACGGCAACTGGGCGTTCCCGCCACCGGGACGGGTGCCCGGCGATCCGGCCACGCCGTACGCCGACTGGTTGATGGCGGTGTTCGAGGAGTGGTACGGCGCCCCCACGCGCTCGACCGGCATCCGGCTGTTCGACTCGATCATCCAGATGCTGCTGGGCGGTCCGAGCGACACCGAGGACATCGGACTCACCCGCACCGGTGCCGTGGTCATCGACACCGACGGCAGCATCCAGGCCAGCGACGTGCTCAAGACGACGCGGCCCGGCGGGCCGGAGACCGGGCTCAGCGTGCTGACCCACACGTTCGACGACGCGCTGGCCGCCCCGGCCATCCGCGCCGAGCAGCGGTCGCCGGCGACCGTGCCCGGTCCGTGCCGCGGGTGCGAGGTCGTGGCGGTGTGCGGCGGCGGCCTGCACGCCCACCGCTTCCATCCGACGGCCGGCTTCGACCGGCCCTCGGTGTACTGCCCCGACCTGCTCCGCTTGATCTCGCACGTCCGCGACCGGGTCCGCGCCGACCTGGCGCGGCTCCCGGCGGCTACATGACGAACGGTTCGAGGTCGAGGTCGATGCGCTGCTTGCTCTGGCCCCGCAGGGTGATCGGGTGGTCGGGGCCGAGCACCTCCTGGGCGTACTGCACGGCCTTGGCCCAGTACGTCTCGTCGTAGTTCCCGGTGGCGATCCGGCCGACCGCGTAGTTCATCATCGCCCCGATCGACGCGATGTTCTCCGGCCGCAGCGTCGTCTCGAGGATCTTGTAGGCCCGCTCGTCGGTCCGCCGGGCGTGTTCGAGGTCGCCGCCGGCCGCCGCCGCGTTGGCCACGTTCACCAGGGCGAGCGCCGTGATGGTGTGATCGGCGCCGAGCTTGGCGGCGAACGCAACGGCGACCTCCTCGGCGATCTTCCGGCCCCGGGCGGTGTCGCCGGTCTTGCGGGCGAAGACGGCGAGGTTGTTCCGCGCGACCAGCCGCAGCGGGTGGTCGATCGCGAACTGCGCCTCGTACGAGCGCTCGGCCGCCGTCACGAGGCGCAGCGCGCCCCAGTCGTCGCCCTGGTCGGACAGCACGTTGGCCTTCTCGACCCGGCAGCCGACGGTCGCCGGATGCTCGGCACCCAGCACCCGTTCGAAGCGCGGCAGCGCGCTGTCCAGCAGGGTCGCCGCCTGGTCGGCCTTGCCGAGCCAGCGGTAGGTCGTGGCGAGGTTGCGCATGGTCATCAGCGTGCTCGGGTGCTCGTCGCCGAGGATCTGCTTGCTCGCCTCGTAGACGGCCTCGAGCCGGCGGCGCGAGCCCTGCAGGTCGCCGAGGTCGCGTTCGTCGGTGCCCAGAGCGTCGGCGGAGGACAGCGTGAACGGGTTGCTGTCGCCCAGCAGGCTCCGCCGCTTCCGGTGGATCTCCCGGTCGAGATCGCAGGCATCGGAGTAGCGGCCGGCCAGGCGCAGCGTGAGCGCATAGTTGTTCGCCGCCATCAGGGTCCGCGGGTGTTCGTCGCCGAGCACGTGCTCGATCAGCGTGTACGTCTGCTCCTCCCGCGCCTGGGCCTCCGCCCAGCGGCCCTGCTCGCGCAGGTCCTGCGCGTAGCTGCCGGCGACCATCAGCGTGTACGGGTGGGCCTCGCCCTCGACCCGGGTGAGCCGCTCCAGCAGGTCGAGGTCGATCTCGTACGCCTGCTGCAGCTTGCCGAAGTCCCGCACGACGTTGGCGTACTGGAACCGCAGCAGGATGGTGTCGATGTCGTCGGGGTCGTCGATCGTCGCGGCCCACGCGGCGAGGGCCCGCTCGGCGAGCTGCTCGCACGCCGCCGCCTGGCCGCGCATGCGCAGATAGCGCACCAGGTCGATGATCAGCCGGCGCACGGCGGGGGTGGAGTCCTCGGCGGCGCGCAGCACGTCGACGTGCGGCCGCAGCAGCTCGTAGCGCGGCCAGTTGGTGGCGTTGTCAGCGTCACCCGGGTTGATCTCGGCGATGGCCTCCAGGGCCACGGCGTGGCTCTCCGCCTGCGCGGCCGGGTCCAGGTGACGCCGGATCTCCTGCTGGATCAGCACGTGCATACTGATGGTCCGGCTGGCCGGATCCGACTTGACGAGGCCGAACCGGCCGGCCTGCTGCACCAGGTGGCTCAACAGCAGCGGGTCGCGGAGGGTGGCGTCGTGCTCGGCGAGCACCGTCCTGATGCGCTGGGACCGCAGGATCGCGTTGGGGATCGGCGTCGCGGCCAGGAACGCGAAGATCTCCACCAGGCGCGCCGCGGCCCGGTTCTGCGCGCGCAGCGACTCCATCGCGACGGCGAACGCCGCCAGCGCCGCCTCGCCGTGCCGGTCCATCCGCTCCAGGAACTCCTCGACGGTGCCGGCGGTCGTGACCAGCCACTGCGCGCTGGCCTCGATCGCCACCGGCAGGTCGCCGAGCCGCTCCGCGAGTGTGTCGGCCTCGTTGCCGGTCAGGCCCGCGTTGCGCCTGTCGAACAGGGTGATGCTCTCGTGGCGCCGGAAGACGTCGACCGGCTGGACCTGCACGTGCCGGGACCAGGCCGCATCGCGTGAGGTGATGATGGTGTTGCCCGCGCCCTCCGGCACGTACTGCGCCAGCTGCGCCGGGTCGCCGGCGTTGTCGAGCACGACGAGCCAGCGCGACTGCGACTCGCGCAGTTCCTCGAGGATCCACGCCACGCGGCCACCGGGCTCGCGCGACTGCGGCACACCGAGGGCGTCGCCGAGCTCCTCGAAGCCGGACCGGGCCAGCTCCTCGCTGTCGGCCGAGATCCACCACACGTTGTCGTACGCGGCCGCGTACCGGTACAGGTACTCCAATGCGAGGGTGCTCTTGCCGACGCCGCTCATCCCGACGAGCGCCACCGGGGCGTCCTGCTGCGACAGCTGGTCGCGGAGGCGCTCGACGTCGACATCGCGCCCGACGAAGCCCGGGTTGCGCCGGATCGGCACCCGCCAGGTCTTCGCGTGCTCGGCGGGGTACCGGATGATGTCGCCCTCGACGTGTCCGTCGTCCGACGAGACGAACCGCACCCCGAGCGCCTTGAAGACCTCCTGGACCGCGGCCTCGCCCTTGAGGGTGGCGAAGTCGACGGAGGCCGCCACCGCGGTCGAGACCGGCAGCGGCGGGCCGTTGACCCGCATCGGCACGAGCAGGTCGGCCGAGCGTAGGTCGACCCGCTCCAGCCACGGACGCCAGTGGCGGTCGATCGTCTCGTACGTGAGGCCGTCGTTCGACACGAGCACGACGACCTTGTCGACACCGTCCAGCGCCGGTGTGTCGGACCCGGGCGGGATGAGCCCGCACTTGTGGCCGTGGTAGTCGAGCTCCTGCCGGATCCACTCCGCCCACACGCGGTCGATCGCGGCGTACTGCACCAGCACCCGCAGCTGGGCGCTCGATCCGCTGCGCTCGAACTGCGCCAGGACGGAGCGCCGCTGCTTCTCCGGGATCTCGGGCGCCACCAGCGGCTTCCCGGCGAGCATCCCGGCCAGCGCGACGTACGGCGCCAGCACGCTGCTGGCATCCTTGGGACGGTCGGCGAAGACCGCCAGGATCTCCTCGTACGCGTAGTAGGGCTTGTAGGGCACCTCGACGGCGCTCCAGTAGTCCTCGACGTCACGGTCGAGCTTGTCGGTGAACTGCCGGAACTTCCGCTGCGCCTCGTCGCGGCCGTGCTGCAGCTTCGCCTGCTCGCCCGACTCGACCCGCCCGGGCAGCGGGTAGATCGCGATGTCCCGCTCGGCGCCGTCGATCGTGTGGGCCACCATCAGCGCTCCCTCGACACCCTGCCGGTTGAGCGCGAAGCAGTTCACGACCGCGTCCGGCAGGAGCATGGTGAGGATGCCGGCGCTGTCGCTCAGCCCGGTGCGGCTGTCGACCAGGACGAAGTCGTAGTCGCGGCGCATCGCTTCGCCGAGCGCGCGGACGAACGCCTCCCCGGCGAACTTGTCCCAGAACAGGTGCCAGTCGAAGTTGCTGACCTTGGGCGAGTACTGGTTGTCCTGCTTGCCGGCCGGGATGAAGTCGAGGACGCCCGGGAACGTCCACGGCCACTTGAGCGAGAAGGACGCGCTGCTCAGGCGGGTGGCCTCGGCCATCCAGTCGTCGCCGACGACCTCGGCCTGGGCGGCGTTGCAGTACTTCTGCAGCAGCTCGATCAGGCCCTCGGTGCGGCGCAGGTCGGGATCGCGCATGAACGGCTGGAAGTACCGGTGCAGGCCGGGCGACTCCAGGTCCCAGTCGATCGCGAGCACCCGGTAGCCGTTGCTGGCCAGCGCCCAGGCGGTGTTGGCGAGGGCCATCGTGCGGCCGCATCCACCCTTGTACGAGTAAAAGGTGATGACGCGGCCGTTGCGCGGGCCGGTTTCGGCAGGCATCGACAGGGCTCCTTCGGCAGCTACAGGCCGATCAGACGCTGAAGTACGGGAAGTCGGACGGGCGCTTCGGCGGTTGCGGCGGTGACGACGGTTCGGCCGGCGGCGGGCCGGCTTGCGGCGGGATGTTCAGTTCTGACGACCGGTCTGGCGGGAAGGCCTGCGGCAGCTTGTCGAAGGCCAGGCCCGGCACCAGGGACGGAAGCCGATGCGCTCGGGCACGCCGCACGATCAGTCCGGCGAGCCTGGCTACAAATGCATCGTAGTCGTCACGCAAAGCGCTTGACTTCGCCACGGCGTGCAACCCGAGTTCGTGCACGACGTCGGACAGGCTCCGGTCGACGTACTGGATTTCGTCGGCCACCGGCGGCATCGGCGACTCACGCCACCGGACCGGCAACAACACCGGAGCCATCGTCTGACGGCCCGTCTCTCGCCGGTCCTTCGCCTCCCGGTCGGCGAAGGCCTGCCACTCCTTGCCGCAGGACCCGCTGTTGAAGTACGTCGGAGCGGTCAGGGCGACGAAGACCCCGCAGGTGCCGAGCGCCTCCCGGAGCTCGTACGACCAGTTGTAGCCGAGCCCGAGGGAGACGATGCTGAGGAAGCCGGTCCGTGCGGGGTGGTTCATGCCGAGACCGGCCTGGGCCCGCACCTCGTCGCGCAGCCGGCCGAAGAAGTCGCGGACCAGGTCGTTCTCGGCCTTGCTGGTCTCCGCGAAGCTGAGGAAGAAGAAGAGGTCCGGGTCGGGTAACGGGCCGGTGCTCACGGGGCATCCAGCAGCGGCAGGCTGCGGGCCCGGCTGCCCGGTGCGACGCGGCGCACCTTCGCCGACCGGAACGCCGCGCTGCGGGCCGTCTCCAGCACCTCACCCAGGTCGTCCTCGAACGCCTCGGTGGTCTCCGGGCCGATCCGCAGCATGCGGTCCGACCACGCCCGCCGCAGCGTGAGCAGCCGGGCCAGCGCGTCGCCGAGCGTCGCGCGGGCGCGCTGCGTCTCCGGATCGTCGGCGCTGAACGGCACGACGACCGCGGTCGACGGGCCGTGGTGCCGGTTCACCTCCTCGAGGGCGGCCCGGTAGTCGGTGATGCGGACGACCCAGGCGTCGACGAGCATCACCACGATCTCGTCGGACGCGTCGGCCCGCTCCAGGACGTCGACGATGTCCTCGACGTCGTCGACCACCTCCGAGTAGAAGAGGTGGTCGGCCGCGACCGCCTGCGCGCGGCGGGCGAGCGCCTCGCCGTCGGCCGGTTGGTAGGGCCGCCAGTCGGCCCGCTCGGCGCCGTAGAACTCCAGGTCGCGCCGGACCGGCTCCATCTCGTCGCGGCGACCGGCCGCGACGACGAACCGCACGGCCGGCGTCGGTGCAGCCACCGGAACCGGCGTGGAGCGGCCAGTCGCGTCGCGGCCCATCTTGCGGAAGGCGTTCGGCGTGGCGCGATACGGCAGGAGGGTCACGGCGCGGCGGACCGGATCCGCGCGGCCCGTCTCGACGACGTGGCGGGCCAGCCGGTCGATCATCTCCCGATACCGCGCCTCGTTGACGGTGAGGCGGGCCAGCGCCCGGACGTCTTCGGCGCGGCCGATGTCGCTGGCGAACCGGTCCGCCGGCAGGCGTTCGGGCAGCCGCGCGTCGCCCCAGGCCAGCGGGATGAGCGCCCGCGGCCGCCGGCCGGTCTCGGCCTCGTGCTGGAGCAGCCGGTCCTGAAAAGCCCACCATTCGCGCCCGCAGCGGTCGGTGAGAAAGTATCGCTCGGATCCCACGGCGACGAATGCCGTGCATTCCGCGAGCGCCGCCGCAGCCTCGGCGCTCCAATCACCGTCGACAATCTCGGCGTCGGAGCTGAGAAACACCTGGGTCGGATTCCCGGGCTCGTCGATCAGCCGGATGGCGTCGCACAGGTCATGGACCAGCGCCTCGGCGTAGTCACCGTCGTCGGCTGGGCGATAACTCAGAAAAACGAACGCCACAGCCCCTCCGGACACAGATCGATTGGACGCGGAGCGGCAACAGGACCCGCCAATGTCGCGGAGTCCTCCTGAACCATATGCTTACACGCCCTGTCCAGGTTCACGCAATTCCGACCCGTCGCTCACAGGAATCCCGGAAAATCCGACATATCGTAGCAGGGTGCCTTCGGCGTTTGTCCGTGCAGTTCAGCCAACCAGTGTCACGGCGCACGGAAAACACCCGTGCCGGGTGAACCCCGGACGGTTCGTTGCCGGATGCGCCGCATTGACCTGGTTGCCGCAGGTTACGGCTTGGCACAGCCGGACGGAACCGCCTGATTGGAGAACATCGATCGTGCGTTCAGAGGTCGGCCAGGGGGTCGAAGGGCCAGTCGGCCGTGACCACCAGCGGGCCGACGTGGCGGTGGGGCTCGGCGCCCGAGCGGTCCTCCGCCGTCTCCGACTCCGCCGCCGTGGACTCCAGCGCGGACCAGAACGGCTCCAGCTCGGCCGCCGAGCCCGTCACCCGCAGGATCGGGCCGGGGTCCAGGGTCACCGTCAGCGCGGCGGCGTCGGTCAGGGTCTGGACCAGCCTGCCGTTCATCAGCGGCGCCTCGGCCGACGTCGACCGGAGCGCCTTGGCCAGGGCCCGCAGGGCCTCCGGGGAGCCGGCCAGGTCCAGGTCGTCGCCGTGGTAGCGGAGGCGGCAGCGCTGCTCGTTGGTCATGAGCGACTCTATCCCGGCCGCCTTCCGCAGCAGGTACCGGCGCTCCACCGCGATCGTCGCCCGGGCCGCGGCCGCGCGGTAGGAGCTCACCGCCGTGCGGTAGGAGCCCGAGAGCTCGTGCAGGTGGGCCCGGACGGCCGGGAGGCGGTGGCCGTTCGCCAGGGCCTGGTGGTCTTCGAGGAGTGCGAGGCGGCGCAGGCCCTCCGCCGGGCCCTCCACCATCGCCGCCGCCACGGCCGCGTTCAAGGAAACCACGGGCGACGGCGTCATGCGCTCCAGCAGGCCGTACAGGGCCAGGATCTGCGGCCAGTCGGTCCGCAACGTGCTGGGGGCGCGGTCGTGCAGCGCGGCGATCGCGGCCTGCAGCTGGTACGGGCCGACCCGGCCGCGGACGACCGCCGCGTTCAGCAGCGCCGTGCCCTCGGTGACCAGCGTGCGGTCCCAGCGGGTGCGGTCCTGTTCTGACAGCGGGACCAGGTCACCGAAGGGACCGCAGCGGGCCGGGCGGCGGGCCTCGGTGAGCAGCATCAGCGCCAGCAGGCCGGCCACCTCCGGGTCGTCGGGCAGGCTCCGGTGCAGCATGCGGGCCAGGCGGATCGCCTCGGCCGACAGTTCGGCGCGGCCCGTGTGGCCCTCGTTGAAGATGAGGTACAGCACGTGCAGCACATCGCCCAGCCGGTCCGCGGCCGGCGGGCCCAGCGGCACCGCCTGGAGCCTGGCCTTGGCGCGCGAGATGCGCTGGGCCATCGTCGCCTCCGGCACCAGGAACGCCTTCGCCACCTCGGCGGTGGTCAGGCCGCCGACCGCCCGCAGCGTCAACGCGATCGCGGAGGCCCTGGTCAGCGTGGGGTGGCAGCACAGGAAGAGCACGGTCAGCGTGTCGTCGTGCTGGTACGGGCGAGCGTCGCCGGCCGGTGCCGTGCGCGCGGCGAGCGCCTCGCGGCGGCGGCGGGCCTCGTCGCCGCGGAGCTGGTCGAGCAGCTTGCGGGAGCTGGTGCGGATCAGCCACGCGAGGGGGTCGTCGGGGCGGCCGTCGACCGGCCAGTGGGTGGCCGCGGCGAGCAGGCCCTCCTGGACGGCGTCCTCGGCCGTGGCGAAGTCGCCGTAGCGGCGCACGAGCGCGCCGAGGACCTGCGGCGCCAGCTCGCGCAGCAGGTCCCCGATCGCGGCAGCGGTCACAGCGCCTCGAAGTCGGCGCCGTCCATCACCCGGCGGATGACGATCGGCTGCTGCAGCGGTACACCACCCGGGCCGGGCACCTGGGAGATCCGCGCCGCGATCTCGATCGCCCGCTGCTCCGACTCGACGTCGACCAGCTGGTAGCCGGCGAGCATCTCCTTGAACTCGGCGAACGGCCCGTCGGTGACGACCGGCGCGCCGCGGCCGTCGGAGGTGACGGTCCTGGCCAGCTCGGGGCCGGTGAGCGCGTGGCCGTCGAGGAGCTCGCCGGTCTCGGTGAGCTCGCGGTTCAGGGCGTCGTAGTAGTTCATGTGCGCCTTGACGTCCTCGGGCGCCCACTCCTCCATGGGCTGCGGGATCACGCCGGGGCGGTAGTCGACGATGAGGAAGTACTTGGTCATGTCCGGGTCCGTCCTTCCGTCCAGTGCCGTGCAACCCCAGGACGGAGCCGCTCACCCGTTCTCGACATCATCCTCGAGAATTTCTCAACGAAGATCCGATTGTCCGGCACAGGTCGACGGTCCGCGCGGCGAAGGCGGTCTCGTTGTCGAACCAGGCCGACACCCCGCACAGCGGGCCGACCGTGCGGGTCAGGCTGGCGTCGACGATCCCGGAGGCGGTGCTGCCGAGCACGTCGGAGGAGACGAGCGGCGCCTCGGAGTACTCCAGCAACGCGCCGAACCGTGAAGACCGCAGCGCCGCGTTCACCTCGCCCGGGGTGACGGCGCGGCGCAGCCGCACGGCCAGGCCGGCGAGGCAGCCGCCCGGCACCGGGACCCGCACGACGAGGCCGTCGACCCGGCCGGCCAGCCGCGGCAGCACCCGGCCGACGTGCCGGACGGTCGGGTCCTCGACGGGGACGATGTTCAGCGCGGCGGCCCGGGCCAGCCGGCTGCGGGCGCTGACGTCGAGCAGCGACTGGCTGGTGGTGTACGCGTGGGTGGTCAGCGACGAGGCCGCCTCCACGCCGAACGCGCCGTCCAGCACGTCGAGCACCAGGCCGATGCAGTTGACCGGGCACGAGCCGTTCGACACGACGTGGTGGCGGGCCGGGTCGTAGGAGTCCTCGTTCAGCCCGACGACGAAGGTCGCGTCGGCGTCGGCGTCGAAGTGCGGCAGGATCACCGCCCGGGCGCCCGCCGCCAGGTGCGCCTCGGCGGCCCGCCGGTCCGGGCGCGGGCGGGTGGCCTCGACGATCACGTCGACGCCCAGGTCCCGCCAGGGCAGGGTGGCCCGGTCGGGCTGGTTGAGCACTTCGGTACGGCGGCCGCCGTCGACGAGCAGGCCGCCGGCCACGGATGTGACGTTCCACCGCAGCGCGCCGAACGTGGAGTCGCGGCGCAGCAGCCAGGCCGCGAGGGCGACCGGCATGAGGTCGTTGACGGCGACGATCGTGACGCCCGGCGTGGCCAGCGCCGCCCGCATCACCGACCGGCCGATCCGCCCGAACCCGTTGATCGCCACCCGGACCGGGGCGGTCACGGGCGGGCGCGGATCGACTGCCGGGAGTTCATGACGGTTGCTCATCATGGCGGCAGGGTGGCCATGGCCACAACCCGGCGCCCGACCCGCGGGCACGCCCCCGACGTGCGGTGCAATCGTGCGCATGGAGCCGAGCGTCGCCGCCGGGCACGACAGCCGGACGCTCAGCCACGGCGGGCGCCGGGCCCACGCGGTCCTGCTGCTGCACGGGTACACCCACAGCCCGGCCCAGCTCGACGGGCTGGCCGCCGCACTGCATCGCCAGGGGTACAACGTCCACGTTCCCCGCGCCCCGTTCCACGGCGTCGTGACGCCCGGCGCACACGCCCGGGTCCGCACCCGCCAGCTGCTCGACTACGCGGACGCGGCGCTCGAGCGGACCGCGCGGCTCGGCGAGGAGGTCGGGATCGTCGGGGTGTCCGGCGGGGCGGTGCTGGCCACCTGGCTGGCGGCGCGGGGCGGCGGGACGGTGCGCCGGCTGCTCGCCCTGGCCCCGTTCTACGCGCCCGCGCCGGGCCGGATCCCGCCGGTGCTGCTGCGGCCGCTGATCCGCCTGTACGGGCTGGGCCTGCTGCCCGACCGGGTCGACCGGCGGGGTTACTCGTACCGCGCCGTGGCCCAGTACCTGCGCATCGCCGCGTTTCGCGAGGTGACGGCCACGGGGCTGCGGCACGTCGCCGTCGCCGTGTCGGAGAACGACACGGTCGTGGACCGGGCGCTCGCGTTCGACATCCCGTCCCGGCTGGCCGCCGCGTCCGGCGCCAGCCTCGCCCTCGACACGCTGCCGGCCCGGCTCGGGCTCGGGCACAACATCGTGTCGGGGCACGATGAGCTGGTACCGCGGTTCGTGGAGCTCTACGAGGGTTGACCTGGAGGGGACAGTGCTCACGATCGGGGCGTTCGCCCGGGCGGCGCGGCTGTCGCCGAAGGCGCTGCGGCTCTACGACGAGCTCGGGCTGCTGCCCCCGGCGGCGGTCGACAGCGACTCGGGGTACCGCTTCTACGACCCGGCGCAGCTGGACCGGGCCCGGCTCATCGCCTGGCTGCGCCGGCTCGGCATGCCGCTGGCCACGATCCGGCGGGTGTGCGACCTGCCGCCGGCCGAGGCCGCGGACATCGTCGCCGCGTACTGGGACGACGTGCTCGCCGAGACCGCCGCCCGCGGGCGCCTGGCCGCATTCCTCGTCGACCACCTGTCGGGGAGGGGTACCGCCATCAGCCCGCTGGGCATCCGCTACGCCGCCCGCGCCGAGTCGGGGCTGGTGCGCACGAGCAACGAGGACACCGCGTACGCGGGCAGCCGCCTGCTCGCGGTCGCCGACGGCACGCTCGGCGCGGCCGGCGACCGGGCCAGCGCGGCCGCGGTCGACGCGCTCAAACCGCTGGAGACGCTGTCGGTGCCGGCGGACGACCTGCTCGGCGCCCTCGCCGACGCGGTCGCCGACGCCGGCCGCGCCCTGCACGAGATCGCCGCGACCGACCCGTCGGGCGAGGCGGTCACCACCCTGACGGCGCTGCTGTGGTCCGGCTCCCGGCTGGCCCTGGTCCACGTCGGCGACAGCCGCGCCTACCAGCTGCGCGACGGCGAGCTGTTCCAGATCACCGACGACCACACGCACGTCCAGCAGCTGGTCGACGAGGGCCGGCTGACCCCGGAGGAGGCCGCGACCCACCCGCAGCGCTCGCTGCTGGTGCGGGCCCTGACCGGCACCGGCGCGAACGAGGCGGACCTGTCGGTGCACGAGGCCCGCGCCGGCGACCGCTACCTGCTCTGCTCCGACGGCCTGTCGACGGTGGTGGCGGCCTCCTCGTTGCGCACGGCGCTGCTGGAGGCCGGCGGCCCGCAGGCGACGCTGGACCGCCTGGTCGAGCTGGCGTACGCGGCGGGCGCCCCGGACAACATCGCCTGCGTGGTCGCCGACGTGGTCAGCCTGGAGTAACACCGTCCATACACTGGCCGGCATGGCACAGATCGTGGAGCTGCTCGCCTCGCCCGTCCACCGGTTCGAGGGCCGCCCCGCGGACGGGCCGGCGCCGGCGCCCGACGGGGAGCTGGTGTCCACCGTGCGGATCCGGGCCGGGCTGGGGATCGTCGGCGACCGCTACTTCGGGCAGCAGGCGCACCGCGACGCGAGCGTCACCGTCGTCGCGCGGGAGTGGCTGCCGGACGGGGCCGGGCTCGCGCAGGTGCGCCGCAACGTGCTCGTCGAGGGCATCCCGGTCGACGACCTGGTCGGGTCGATCCTCACGCTCGACTCGGGCGACGGGCCGGTCCGGCTGCGGGTGCGCCGGCCGGCGCACCCGTGCGCCTGGATGGACGTGACGATCCGGCCGGGCGCCTGGCGCGGGCTGCGCGGTCACGGCGGGGTGCGGTGCGTGCCGCTCGACGACGGGGTGCTGCGGGTCGGGCCGGTGTCCTTCTCAGTCTCAGCGGACTCCGCCTCAGCGGACCACTAGCTGGAACAGGACCAGGCCGGCGTCGTGGGTCTCGACCTCGAACAGGCCGGTGGCGTCGGCCTTGAACTCCAGCTTCGCCGGCTTGCCGGGCTCGAGGGCGGCCTTGCGGTCGTAGCCGTGGACGTGCAGCTCGTCGGGGGCGTCGGAGGTCACGGTGAGCTTGATCGTGGTGCCGCGGGCGACCTCGACGCGGCCGGTCGGCGGGCTGACCGTGCGGTTGCTGATGGTGATCGTGAGCTCCCGGTCGCCGCCGGCCGGTGTGTCTTCGCCGCGGGTGGCGTAGAAGACGGCGACGGCCGCGGCGATCGCGATGACCGCGACGGCGAGCAGCCGGACCATGGTGTCGGGCCGGGACTTGGTGGCGGTGGGCACGGTGGCACTCCTCGCGGTGAGGTTGGTGCGCCGACACCAATTCGCGGATCTGGCCAGCAGCCTAGCCGACCCCTCCCGCGTCCCACCAGCGCACGGTCGTGAGCGACGCTGGTCGGAGAGCACCGCGACGCTGCGCATGCGCCCATGGCACTTGCCATAGCTTGATCATTTATCTATGGTCGGGCGATGGCGACGATGCGGGAACCGACGTTTCTCATCCTCACCGCCCTGGCCGGCGAGCCGCGGCACGGCTACGGCATCGTGCGGGAGGTCGAGACGCTGTCCGGGATGCGGCTGCTGACGGGCACGCTGTACACGGCCCTGGACCGGCTCACCGCCGAGGGCCTCGTCGAGCACGACCGCGACGAGGAGGTCGACGGGCGGACCCGCCGGTACTACCGCCTCACCGCCGCCGGCCTGACCGCACTGACCGCGGAGACCGCCCGCCTGCGCGGCCTCGCCACCGCCGCCGAGGCCCGCCTGCGCGCCGCCCGCCCGAGGACCGCCTGATGCGCATCTGGCTACTCGCCTACCCGCGCGGCCACCGGCGCGACGAGATCCTGGAGACCCTGCGCGAGGCCGGCCGGACCCGGCCCACCGCCCGGGAGGCCGCCAACCTGGTCCGCCACGGACTGCGCGCCCGCCTGGGCCGCCCGGCCAGCCGCACGGTCGCGGTCTGGGCCACCCTGACCGCGCTGATCTGCGGCCTGTTCACGGCCGGGTTCGCGGTCCGCGCGGCGTGGGAGACGGCCCGCCCCCTCCCGACGGCCGCGGAGGCCACTTCGATGCTGGCCGAGATCGTGCCCGGCAGGCACTTCGAGGGCCTCGCCGACGCCCCGTCCCTGTTCGTCGTCTACGGCGGCCCGCTGCGCTGGTCCGCCACCCGCGACCTGCTGCTGGGCGACGGCGGGGAGTACCAGCCGGCCGGGGTGGGCGGCGGCACCCCCGGCGACGCCGACGTCGCCGCGACGGTCCAGCGGCTGCGCGACCTGGGCTGGACGGTCTACCCGCCGATCGAGCACGACCTGTACGGCTGCGCCGGCCCGCCCTGCGACCCAGCGACGATCCCGACGTCGACGACCCTGGTCGCGGCCCGCGGCGACACAGTCTTCACGCTGGAACTGACGGGCACCTACCTGTCGGCGTCGTTCCAGCGCGCGGCCCCGTGGCCGGTCTGGCCGGCGGGGATCGCGGGCTTCCTCCTGGGCGCGGCCGGCTCCTTCCTGCTCTTCGGCTGGGCCAGCCGCCGCCGGCCGCGGGCCTCGGCGACGGTACTGCTGGCGATCGCCCTGTTCCTGTGGTGGACCCCAACCGTCTTCGCCGCACCCCTGGCGCTCAACCACCACCTGAGCGAGCCCCACCCGTCGTGGCACCCGCTGTGGGAGTGGCTGGGCCAGCCGACGTTCTCACTGCTGTTCCTGCTCGGCACCGCCGCCGCCCTGCTGAGCCTGGCCGTCTCCGCCCTCCCGGCAGGTGCGCGGGTTCGCTACCGTGCGGGGGCATGAGGTCGCCTCTGGCGCGGTGGGCCGGGTCGGGCTTGCTGGTGCTGGTGTGGCTCGGCGTCGATGTCGTCGTGGCCGTGCTTGTCGCGGGGCGGGACGACCCGGCGCGGGCCCTGCTGTCCATTCTCGGGTTCGTCGTCACGATGGGCGTCGCGATCGCGGTCGTCGTGCTCAACAGCGAGTCCTCGGCGGCCGTCCTGCACTTCGGGTTCTTCTTCCTCATGTTCGTCGCGGCGATCTTCGTCACGACGTTCGCCCCGGCGGCCTATCTGGAGGTCGTCGGCGAGGACCGGCCGGCGATCGTCCAGGACGGGCGGTGCGTCGAGCAGGAGGAGGGGTGCGAGCAGCAGTACCTGGTCAGCGACTTGCGCACCGAACGCGACCTCGGCTGGCTCTCCTGCGGCGAGCCGGTCTACCGGACCGGCGACCAGGTCACCGTCCGGGTCGACCCCGACGGGCGGGCGATGCCGGCCCTGCACCGGTGCGGGCCGGGCGGGCGGGCGATGTGGTTCATGGTCGCCGCGATCCCCGGGGTCGCCGCCGCCTACCTCCTCGCCGGGCTCGGACTCGCGATCCGCGAGCAGCGCCTCAGTAGACGTCGCGCAGGTAGCGCTTCTCGCTGACCAGCTGCTTCACGTAGGCCGCGGCCGCCTCCTCGGACAGGTGGCCGTGGGCGGCCGCCACGTCGCGCAGCGCCTGGTCGACGTCCTTCGCCATGCGGGTCGCGTCGCCGCAGACGTAGAAGCAGGCGCCGTCCTGCAGCCACGCCCACAGCTGGGCGCCGTGCTCGCGCATGCGGTCCTGCACGTACACCTTCGACCGCTGGTCGCGGGAGAACGCCAGGTCCAGCCGGGTCAGGGTGCCGGCGTCGCGGAACGCGGCGAGCTCCTGCTCGTAGTAGAAGTCGGTCGCGCGGCGCTGCTCGCCGAAGAACAGCCAGTTGCCGCCGCGGGCGCCCCGCGCGTGGCGCTCCTGGAGGAAGCCGACGAACGGGGCCACGCCGGTGCCGGGGCCGACCATGACCATGGGAGTGTCGTCGGCGGGCGGGCGGAAATGCGGGGCCTTCTGGAGGTACACCGGAATCTCGGACTCCAGGAGCGCGTCCGCGAGGAACGTGGAGGCGACGCCCTTGCGCGGCCGGCCGTGCGGGTTGTCGAAGCGGACGACCGACACGGTGAGGCTGACGGACCCGGGGTTCGCCAGGGGCGAGGAGGAGATGCTGTACTGCCGGGGCTGGAGGCGTTTCAGCACCCCCAGCCACTCGGCGGCCGTGGCCTCGGTCCCGTGCTCCGCGATGACGTCGATCGCCTGCCGGCCATAGGTGTACTTCGCGAGCTCGCCCTGGTTGTCGGGCCGCAGCAGCGCCTTGAGCGTCGTGTCGTGGGAGCGGTCCGCGACGAAGCGCAGCAGGTCGGGCGTGATGCGGGTGATGTCGTGCCGGCGCAGCAGCGCCTCGCCGAACGACGGGTCGTCGACACCGGTCACGTCGAGCCACTCGTCGACGAGCGACGGGCAGTTCGCCGGCCACACGCCGAGCGAGTCGCCGGCCTCGTAGTCGAGGTCGGCGGCGAACGTGAACCGGCGCACCTCCTTGGCCGACCCGGGGCGGCTCAGCAGCTCGTTGCCGGTCAGGATGCCGGTGATCGGCTCGCGCTTGGAGCCGGTCCGCCGGGCCGGCGCCACGGCCGACGACCGGAGGGCCTTGAGCACCTCGTCGAGCCAGCCGTGCGCGGCGTCCTCGTAGTCCGGCTCCAGGTCGACCCGCGGAGTGAGCCGGACGCCGCCCAGCTCGTCGAGGCGCGTGTCGAGGGCCCGGCCGTGGCCGCAGAAGTTGGCGTAGCTGGAGTCGCCGAAGGCGAGCACCGCGTAGCGGCGGCCGTCGAAGCGCACCGGGTCGGGGCCGTGCAGCGACTCCCAGAAGGCGGCGCCGTTGTCGGGCGCCTCGCCGTCACCGAAGGTGCTGGTGATGATGAGCAGGTCGGCGCCGCTGGTGGCCAGGTCGGCCGCCGCCGAGGTCATGCTGCGCAGGTCCGCCTGCCAGCCCTCGTCGGCCAGGCGCCGGCTCACCAGGCCGGCGAACTCTTCGGCGTTGCCGGTCTGCGACGCCCAGAGGACGTGGATGGTACGGGCGGGGGCCGGTGCGTCGGCGGTCGCCGGCGGCCGGCCGCCGAAGGTCCCGGCGAGGAAACCGTTGACCCACTGCGCCCGCGCCGGGTCGAACGGCGCGTTGTCGGGCAGCATCGGCGCCGTCGCCGGCGGGGCGGCGGTGAGCGCGCTGAGGAAGCCGGCGAGGTACAGCCGCTCCCCCTCGGTCAGCCGGGGCGGGGTCAGGTCGAGCCCGAGCGGCCCCTCCCGCGGCGGCGTCGCGACCCGCGTGAGGCTGACCGCGCACACCTTCAGCTCCGGCTGGAAGGAGATCGGGTCGACGGCGTCGCTGGTGACGGCGTTGATGCTGCGGTACTCGCCGAACAGGTCGTTCCAGTGGAACGGCGCGAAGCAGTTGCCGGGCATGACCCGGTCGGTGACCCGGGCCGGCAGCACCGCCCGGCCGCGGCGCGACGCGACCTCGACCTCGTCGCCGTCGGCCACCCCGAGCCGCTCGGCGTCGGCCGGGTTGACCTCCACGAACGGGCCCGGGTTGAGCTTGTTGAGCTTGGCGACCTTGCCGGTCTTGGTCAGCGTGTGCCACTGGTGCTGCAGGCGGCCGGTGTTGAGCAGGAACGGGAAGTCGTCGTCGGGCAGCTCGGCGGGGTCGAGGTGCGGGCGGGCGAAGAACACCGCCTTGCCGCTCTGGGTTGCGAACCGCAGTTGGCTGGTCGGCTGGTGGCGGTACCGGATGGGATTGCGCGGCGGCGCTCCAGGCGGGGCGGGCCACTGCACCGGCTCGGTCCGCAGCCGCTCGTAGCTCACGCCGCGCAGGTCGTAGCCGGTCTGCGGGTTCCAGAACCGCTGGATCTCGGCGAACACGTCCTCGGCGCCGTCGTAGGAGAAGGCGTCGGCGTACCCCATCTCGGCGGCGATCCGCGCGATGAGCTGCCAGTCGGCGAGCGCCTCACCCGGCGGGTCGGCGACCTGCTGGACCAGCGTGAGGTTGCGCTCCGAGTTGATCATGACGCCGTCGATCTCGGACCACATGGCGGCGGGCAGGATGACGTCGGCGTACGCGTTCGTCTCCGTCTCGGCGTAGGCGTCCTGGGTGATGACCAGCTCGGCCCGCTCCAGGCCCTCGATCACGGTCCGCCGGTTGCCGACCGAGGCCACCGGGTTGGTGCAGATGATCCAGCACGCCTTGACCTCGCCGGCGGCCATCCGCTCGAACAGCTCGACGGTGCCCTTGCCGACGTCGGTGCGCAGTGTGCCGCCGGGCAGGCCCCAGGCCTCCTCGACGAAGACGCGGTCCTGCTCCACGAGGACCGAGCGCTGGCCGGGCAGGCCGGGCCCCATGTACCCCATCTCGCGCCCGCCCATCGCGTTGGGCTGGCCGGTGAGCGAGAACGGGCCGCTGCCGGGCCGGCCGATGGCGCCGGTCGCCAGGTGCAGGTTGACCAGGGCGTTCGTGTTCCAGGTGCCGTGGGTGCTCTGGTTGAGACCCATCGTCCAGCAGCTCATCCACTCGCCGGCGGTGCCGATGAGGTCGGCGGCTCTGCGCACGTCGGCGCTTTCCAGCCCGGTGAGCTCGGCGACCTTGTCCGGGGTGTAGTCGGCGAGGAACTCGGGCATCGCCTCCCAGCCCTCGGTGTGTTCCCTGATGAACGCCTCGTCGATGCCCCCGCCCTGATCGAGCAGGTGCAGCAGGCCGTTGAGCAGCGCCAGGTCGGTGCCCGGCCGGAGCTGGAGGAACAGGTCGGCCTTGTCGGCGGTCGCGGTGCGGCGCGGGTCGACCACGATGAGCTTCGCGCCCGCCTTGACCCGGTCCATCATGCGCAGGTACAGGATCGGGTGGCAGTCGGCCATGTTGGAGCCGATGACCAGGAACAGGTCGGCGTGGTCGAAGTCGTCGTAGGAACCGGGCGGGCCGTCGGCGCCGAGCGACAGCTTGTAGCCGCTGCCGGCGCTGGCCATGCAGAGGCGGGAGTTACTCTCGATCTGGTTGGTGCGCACGAAGCCCTTGGCGAGCTTGTTCGCGAGGTACTGCGCCTCGAGGGTCATCTGCCCCGACACGTAGAACGCGACCGCGTCGGGGCCGTGCTCGTCGACGATCGCCCTGAGCCTTCGCCCGGTGTCCGCGATCGCCTGGTCGACGGGGGTGTCGGTGGGTTCGCTGCCGCGGCGCTGCCGGGTCTTCGCGGTGGCCAGCCGGCCCGGGCCCGCGAGCATCTCGGCGCTCGTCGCGCCCTTGGTGCAGAGCCGGCCCGCGTTCGCCGGGTGCTGCCGGTCGCCGGTCACCTTCAGCACGCGACGGCGGCCGTCGGGGTCCGTCGCCACGTCGAGGACCATGCCGCAGCCGACCCCGCAGTACGAACAGACCGTACGGGTCTGCATCACGGTCCGTACCGTACGGGCGGCCCGTTACACCGACGTCACGCGGTTTTGTCCGCCGCGATTACACCGCTCCCACATTCGGCGCGCCGTCGATGTGAACGAGATCGCCGACGCGGAGGGTGCCCGGGCGGCTGACCGTCGCGTAGGCGCCGACGCAGGTCAGCTTGCCGAGGTCGTACACCTGGACCCGGTTCTGCCGCGCGGCGGTGCGGATCACGGACGGGTCGGCGGGCAGGTCGCCGTGGGCCAGGGTGGGGATCACGCACCGGGGCGTCGGGACGATCGCCTCGATCTCGGCGTCTCCGACCGCGATCTTCCTTCCCGGCCAGTCGTTCTCCGCGAAGGGTTCGCCGTCGACCATGCGCACGACGATGTTGGGGCGGAACCGGCGGTGGTCGGCCTGGAGGGCTTCGAGGGTGGCCGTCGTGACGACGTGGACCGGCGCGAAGTCGACGAAGTTCCGCCTCGGCAGGACACTCCTGGTCATCTCGCCCGCGCCGGGCTCGGTCTCGGGCGTGAGCCGTTCGAGGGTGGCACCCTCCGGCACCTCACTGATGAGGTTCTCCGGCATGTCGGACATTTCCGAAATGGTCACTGTGCCGTCTTCTTCGTAGCGGGCGCTGTGCCGCAGCAGCCAGCCCCACTTCCGCGGGTTCTTGGCGCTCGCCACCAGCCCCGTCTCCCGGTCCACCAGCGCGTACCGGCGGTCGCCGACGAGGCCGTCGGCCTCCAGCGCCACCTCGGACAGCTCCTCGCCCAGCATCGACTTCACCGGGTACCGCCCCAGCCACACGATCTCGCCCACTGGTACATCCTGCCGGTACAACTGACACATGCGGTACACCCCACGCGAGGTCGTCGACAAGACCGGCTTCACCCTCGACACCCTGCGCTACTACGAACGCATCGGCCTGCTGGACGACATCGACCGCAATGCCGGCGGCCAGCGGGTCTTCTCCGACGACGACATCGCGTGGCTGGAGATCCTGCGCTGCCTGCGCGACACCGGCATGCCGATCGCCCGCATGCTGCGCTACGCCGAGCTGGCCCGCGGCGGCGACGCCACGTTCGCCGAGCGCGCCGAGCTCCTGGAGGAGCACGACCGCGAGATCGAGGCGAAGATCGCGGCCCTGCGCGAGGAGCAGACCCGCATCCGCCACAAGATCGAGTGGTACCACTCCGAACTGGGCGATTGACCTGGAGCGCGCTCCAGCTCCTACGGTCGGTCCCATGCGAACGATCCCTCTGGGCCACACGGGCGAGCAGGTGAGCGCGGTCGCCCTGGGCTGCATGCTGATGGGCACGAGCACCGACGAGCCCACGTCCGTGACCATGCTGGAGCGCTACCTGGAGGCGGGCGGCACGTTCCTCGACACCGCCGACTGCTACGCGTGGTGGCCTTCTCCCGGCGACACGGGCGGCGAGAGCGAGTCGCTGCTGGGCCGCTGGTTCGCCCGGGGTGGCCGCCGTGACGAGGTCTTCCTGGCCACGAAGGGCAGCGCCTGGGTGCCGGACCCCGCCGGGGCCCGCGCCGGCACGGTCCCCGCCCCGTCCCAGTACGCGGGCGCTCGTGCCGACACGCTCCGCCACGCCTTGGACGCCAGCCTCGGCCGCCTCGGCGTGGATCACGTGGACCTCTACTACGTCCACGTGGACGACCTGGCCACGCCGCTGGAGGAGACGCTGTCGGCGCTGGCGGGCCTGGTCTCGTCGGGCAAGGTCCGCCACCTGGGCTGGTCGAACGTCCAGACCTGGCGCCTGGAGCGCATCCGCCGGCTGTGCGCGACCAACGGCTGGCCGGCCCCGGTGGCCCTCCAGCAGGAACACTCGTATCTGCGCCCTCACCCGTCCGCGTCGAAGGCCTCGATCGTCGGCCCGGAGCAGCTCAGCTACCTGCGGGCACACGAGGACCTGACGCTGGTGGCGTACTCCCCGATCCTCAAGGGCATCTACGACGGCCGCGACCACCACGTCATGGAGTCGTACCGGGGCGCCGACTCGGACGCCCGCCTGGCCGCGGTCGCGAAGCTGGCGGCGGACCTGGGCGTGACGGGCAGCGAACTCGCGCTGGCCTGGCTGCTCCACCAGCGGGATCCGTCACGCGTCGCCCTGATCGGCCCGAGGACGCTCTCGCAGTACGACTCCTCGATGTCCGCCCTGAGCATCAAGCTGGCCCCCGAGGTGCTGGCCGAACTGGACGCGGCCGGCGCCTAGCGCTCCCGCCTGGGTTTCGGAGGCGGTTCAGTCACGCAGATGCGGTTGCTGCTCGTCGACGCCGCCATGCCGAGCGAGCTGCGAACAGCCACCCAACGAACAACACCGCCGATACGGCCGTACCGAACCATGGTGCCGGCTCAGACGTTTCGCGAACCGCCGAACACGGATCGGACCTTCGATGACGGACCTGGGATTGACCGCCGACCTGAATGGCGCGTGGTGGCGGATTCGAGCCGGAGTTGATCCGAGACTCACAAGCCACCCCGGCGCCGGTCGTGAATCGCACGGTGTAATTTCGACTGCCGGAATCGTTCCACAAAATGTCGACAACTTCCGCGGAAACGGTGCCACCTCGAAGGTCATCGACACTTTGCCAGGCCGACACGAGCAAGGCCACCGCGAGGAACACCGAGCCAACGGTCAGCACCACCAATGATGCCGTGGGTCCGAGAATCGATGGACTACGACGCATATGTGTGACGTGCGGCTGCAGCTACGGACATTGTGCCACCTTGGTGGATGCTGGACATTTCGAACGTTCGACGTCA
The DNA here is from genome assembly GCF_040605515.1 of Dactylosporangium sp. NPDC005572. Taxonomy (NCBI): domain Bacteria; kingdom Bacillati; phylum Actinomycetota; class Actinomycetes; order Micromonosporales; family Micromonosporaceae; genus Dactylosporangium; species Dactylosporangium sp. NPDC005572. The sequence goes on from NZ_JBEXCY010000031.1 coordinate 33,867, forward strand.
TGCAGGATAGCCTTGGCTGCGGCCGCAGCGAATTCGTCCGAAAAGGCAAAACCTGGTAACGGATGACTCTCGTCCGTCGAACTACTTCCGTTGCTCCCGTCAGACACCGGTCGGGGTTCCCACCAGTGGAAACCCTCTCCCTGCCACCTGCGCGTCGTGCTGGGCTCCTTGCCTCCGGCGGGGCCTCCAGCCGGGGGCCCCGGGGTCCCGGTGGGCGCCGGGTGCACGGGGGCCTTGACCCACACCCGCGTGCCACATACGTGCCAGCAGTCGCGGTCGGCAGCGGTTCACTCGCGAACCCCCAGGCCCGACTTCCACAGTGGACGGTGCAGGGCCTGGGCGGTGTGGCTCGACCGATTGTATAAGCACTGTTACATTCACCACTGTGAGCGAGGTGGAGGACCCGACCGAGCGGAGCGCCTGGCGGCCGTTGCGGCTGCTCGTGGCGGCGATGGACGCGGACATCGAGCGGCTCTACGACGAGGCCGGCGTCGAGGGGCTCAGGTCGAGCTTCGTGCTGGAGCTGGTGCGGCTGCACGCGCGCGGGCCGATGACGATCACCGAGCTGGCCGAGTCGGTGCAGCGCACCCACTCGGCGATGAGCCAGAAGGTCGCGGCCATGCGGGCCGCCGGGTGGGTCCGGACGACGACCGGCGTCGATGCCAGGACGAAGCGCGTGGTGCTGACCGCGAAGGCGCGGCGGGTCGTCGGGCGGCTGGCCGCCGAGTGGCGGGCGACCGAGGCGGCACTGGCGGAGCTCGAGGCCGAGGTACCGTACCCGCTCAGCCGGGTGGTCACGGACCTCGAGACGGCCCTGCGGCGGCGCAGCTTCCACGACCGCATCGCCGACCACCTCGCCCGGGACCCGGCGTGGCAGCCCTGATCGACGTCGCGCCGCTGCGGTCGTCGCCGCAGTTCCGGCGCCTGTGGCTGGGCCGGGTGTGCTCGATGTTCGGCGGGCAGATGACGCTCGTCGCCGTGATGTACCAGCTCTGGGACACCACGCACAGCACCGCCTGGACGGGCGCGGCAGCCCTCGCCCAGGCGCTGCCGCTTGTCGCGTTCGGCCTGTTCGCGGGCGCGCTGGTGGACCGTACTGACCGCCGCCGCCTCTACCTGCTGGCCACCGCCGGCGCCGCCGCCTGTTCCGCGCTCCTGGCGGCGCAGGGGTTTGCCGGTGGGGTGTCGGCTCCGGTGGTACTGCTGGTGCTCGCGCTGCAGTCGACGTTCGCGTCCGCCGGCGGACCGGCCGCGCGCACGTTCGTCTCCCGGCTGCTCCCAGACGAGCAGGTCGCGGCCGGCCTGGCCCTGAACCGGGTCGCGTTCCAGGGCTCGCTGCTGCTCGGCCCGGCCATCGGGGGCGCGGTGATCAGCTGGGGCGGCGTCGGCGTCTGCTACCTGCTCGACGCCCTGTCCTTCGGCGCCGCGCTGCTGGCCGCCGCGGGCCTGCCCCCGATGCGCCCGGACGGCGCCCCGGCCGCGCCCGGCCTGCGTGCCGTGGCCGAGGGCCTGCGGTTCCTGCTGGCCACCCCGCCGGTGCGCGGGGCGCTGCTGACGGATCTGGCCGCCACCGTACTGTCGATGCCCCTCAGCCTGTTCCCGCTCGTGAACGCGGAGCGCTTCGGCAACGACCCCCGCACGCTCGGCCTCTTCCTGAGCGCGATCGCGGCCGGCGGCATCGTGGCCTCGGTGCTGTCCGGCACGTTCACGAGCAGCCCTCGCCCGGGCGCGGTGATGCTGCTCGGTTCGGCCGCGTGGGGCGTCTCGCTGGCCGCGTTCGCCCTCGCTCCCGACCCGTGGTCCGCCCTGGCCTGCCTGGTGGTGGCCGGCGCGGCGGACACGGTGGCGGTCGTCTGCCGCAGCACGGTGGTGCAGCTGCACACGCCCGATGCGCTGCTGGGCCGGGTGGCCGCGGCCGAACAGATCGTCGGCCAGGCCGGCCCCGACGTTGGCAACTTCCGCGCGGGCCTGCTCGCGGTCCCGCTCGGCGCCACCACGACCCTGGTGAGCGGCGGCGCCCTGTGCGTGCTCGCGGTCGCCGCCGTCGCCCGGGCGACCCCGTCGCTCACGGCGGCCGCCGGTGCCCGCGGATCGCCTGCCCCAGGTTCAGCCTGACGAAGGCGGATCGCCTGCCCCCCGGGGTCAGCATGACGAAGCGGGCGACGATCGCGGGCCGCGCGCCGCACGCGAGGCCAGAACCCGGCCCGGTGCCGTCCCGGCCCGGTGCCGGCCCGGTGCGCGGGTGCGTCGTGCGACACAGCTGCGGGCCCGCCTCCTGGGTGACGGCCGTCCACCTGGCGAGCGGGCCCATGCCCGCCGGCGTGCCGTCACACAGCAACCGCACCGGCGACGGCGTTCAGGCTCATGCCCACCGGCGTGCCGTCACGCAGCAACCGCGCCGGCGACGGCGTTCAGGTTCGTGCCCCGCCGGCGTGCCGTCACGCAGCAACCGGACCGGGCGACGGCGTTCAGGTTCATGCCCGCCGGCGTGCCGTCACGCAGCAACCGCGCCGGCGACGGCGTTCAGGGCGGTCAGCGCGGGCTCCGGCAGTAACAGATCCGCCGCCGCGACGTTCTCGCGCAGGTGGGCGACGGAGGACGTGCCCGGGATGAGGGCCATCGTCGGGGAGCGCTGGAGCAGCCAGGCCAGGGCCACCTGCTGCGGCGTGGCACCGAGGTCGGCGGCGACCCGGGTCAGCGTCTCCGACTGCAGCGGCGAGAAGCCACCCAGCGGAAAGAAGGCGGCGAACGCGATGCCCTCCGCGGCGCACCGGTCGACCAGGGCGTCGTCCTGGCGGTTGGCCAGGTTGTAGAGATTCTGCACGGTGACCACCGGGGCGATCCTCTGTGCCTCGGTGAGCTGCGCGTCCGTCACCCCGCTCAGCCCGAGGTGGCGGATGAGGCCCTGCCCGCGCAGCTCGGCGAGGGCCTCGAACTGCTCGCTGATCGGCGCGTCGCCGGTGCTCTCGGCGGCGCCGACGCGCAGGTTGACCACGTCGAGCACGTCGAGGCCGAGGTGCTCCAGGTTGTCGTGGACCTGTGCCTTCAGGTCGGCCGGCTCGAGGGACTGGATCCAGGAGCCGTCCGCGCCCCGGCGGGCGCCGACCTTGGTGACGATGCGCAGCTCTTCCGGATAGGGGCTGAGGGCCTCCCGGATCAGCTCGTTGACGACGGCCGGGCCGTAGAAGTCGCTGGTGTCGACGTGGGTGATGCCGAGGGCGACGGCCTCCCGCAGCACGGCGAGCGCCTGGTCGCGGTCCTTCGGCGGGCCGAAGACATGTGGGCCGGCGAGCTGCATGGCGCCGTAGCCCATGCGCGTGATGGTGAGGTCCTCGGCGAGGGTCAGCGTTGCGGTGTTCATGGTTTCTACGGTCCGCCTCAGGCGGCCGGTTGTGCAGTGCCCTGGTGATCCTAGGAGCAAGGGGACCAGGCACGGGAGCCCCGGCGGGGCGCCGGGCGGCTTACGGTGGTGGGCATGAACGGTACCAACACGCTTGGCGAGTTCCTCCGCGCCAGGCGCGAGGAAGTAACACCGGAGGACGCCGGCCTCAACCCGGGCCCCGGCCTGCGGCGGGTCCGCGGCCTGCGCCGCGAGGAGGTCGCGATGCTGGCGGGCATCAGCTCCGACTACTACCTCCGGCTGGAGCAGGGCCGCGACCGCCACCCGTCGGTCCAGATCCTCGACGCCCTCGCCGGCGTGCTGCGGCTCGACGCGGCGGCAACGGAGTACATGATCGGCCTCACCCGCCCGCGCTCCCGCACGACCCGCCGCCGCTCCGCCGCCGACACCGTTCCGGCGAGCGTGCTGCACCTGATGACGGAGATGCCGATGCCGGCGTTCATCCAGAATCGGTATCTCGACGTCCTCGCCGCCAACCGCATGGCCCACGCGCTGTCCCCGAACCTGGCCCCCGGCGTCAACCGCCTCCGCGCCGCCCTGCTGGACCCGGCCGAGAAGGCGCTCCACCGCGACTGGACGCAGGCCACGGCAAACGCGATCGCCGGCCTCCGGGCGGAGGCCGGCGCCGGCGGGGACGACCCCAGGATGGCCGCGCTGGTCGGCGACCTGTCCCTGAAGAGCGACCGCTTCCGCAAGCTGTGGGCCCGCCACGACGTCCGCGCCCGCGCGGGCCGCGTGAGCCGCCTGCACCACCCGGAGGTGGGCGACCTGGACCTGTTCTGCGACAAGCTCGGCATCCCGGGCGAGGAGGGCCAGCTCCTGGTGGTCTATCACGCCGAGCCGGGCTCGGAGTCCTCCCGATTACTGAACCTGCTGGGCTCGTTGGCCGCCAGTTCGTAGAGCACGCCGCGCGGGCTGAGCGTGACGACCAGCGGCACCAGGTCGGCCGAGAACGCGGCGCGCCAGCTCGTAGTCCGGCAGAGACCAGGTCGTCTGCGGGACGCGGCTGCGGATCGGCTCACACCAACCGGTCAGGCCCTCGGGCGGTTGAGCTGGGTGGCCAGGGTGCCGTCGTCGCGGCGGCGGTGCCAGAGCGTGGCCACGCGGGCCTCGAACTGCGGACCCAGGCGGGACAGGCGGTCGTGCACCGCGGACTGGAGCTGCTCCTTCGTCAGGCGGTACGTGTCGGGCGGGATCCGGTCCGCTACCCGGTTGGCGGTGGCCACGGCCTCGTCCAGGAGGGACTCCGGCGGGACGACGGTGTCGATGAACGGGGCGAGGTCGGGCTCGAACGTGTCGCCGGTCAGGATCTCCTCGTAGGTGCCGACCGCGTGCCGGACGATCTCCATGGCGGCCGGTGGGAACGGGACGCCGACCAGGACCTCCGTCACGCCGATGCGGGCGTCGCCGGCGGCCATCAGGCGGTAGTCGCAGGCGCAGGCCAGGACGGCGCCGCCGGCGATCGCGTGGCCGTTGACCGCCGCGACGACCGGCTTGCCCGTGGTGAAGACCGCCAGGAACGCCCGGGTCAGGGCCCGGAGGAGGGCATCGACGTACTCCGGTGGGCCGTCGATGACCCGGCGCAGGTCGACGCCGGCCGAGAAGGTGCGGCCGGCGCCGGTCAGCACGATTGCCCGGGCGTCGCCCGCATCGAGGGCGGTGAAGGTCTCGGTGATCGCGGCGAGGAGTTCCAGGTCGAGGGCGTTGACCTTGCCGTGCGCGAGGCGGACCACGGCGACGTCGCCGGCTTCGGTGAGTTCGATCACGCCGGTCACCCTACCGCTGACCTGCCGGTATGGTGAGCACCCGTGCTCACCGCGACCAAGATCGAGCGGCGGCCGCTGTCGCTCGTCCCGCTCGGCGTCATGTTCTTCTTCGTCGGGCTGTCCGCTGCGGTCGTGGGCCCGTTCCTGTCGCTGTTCCTGAGCACGGCCGTGCACGCCGGCCCGGCGCTCGTCGCGGCGTTCCTCATCATCGGCCCGGTCAGCTCGGTGGTGTCGTCGACGGTCATCGGGCGCCTGTCGGACAAGCGGGCGATCCGGCGGCGGCTGCTGCTCGTCGCGGCGGCCGCGGGCTGCACCGGCTCGGTGGTGACGGCGTTCGTCCGCGACTACTGGGTGCTCGTGGCGGTGGCCGTGACGCTCACCGCGGTCAGCGGCTCGCTGTTCCCGCAGTCGTTCGCCTACGCCCGCGAGGTGCTCCAGCAGAACGGCTCCACCCGCTCGGCCATGGCGATCAGCACGCTGCGGATGCTGTTCTCGATCGCCTGGGTGGCGGGCCCTCCGGTGGCGGCGGTGCTGCTCGAGGTCGGCAGTTTCCGCATTTTGTACCTCACCGCCGCGGCGATGTACGTGCTCGCCGGCGCGGTCGCGTTGATCTGGCTGAAGGACACGGGACCGCCGCCCGGCCACCCGGACGCGGAGCGGCCCGCGCCGCTGCCGTCGGCCTCGCGCGGCACGGTGCTGCGGGTGGTCGCGGCGCTGACCGTCCTGCAGGGCGCCGGCGTGCTGGGCGTCCAGGCCATGTCACTGTTCGTCGGCCACGTCCTGCACGCCGACGTCCGCAACGCCGGCCTCATCCTCGGCTGGTGCGCCGCCCTGGAGATCCCGCTGATGCTCGCCTTCGGGGCGCTGTCGGCGAAGTGGTCCCTGCGCAACCTGATGGCGTTCGGCGCGGTGCTCGGCGTCGTCTACTACGCGCTGGTGACGGGCTCGTCGAGCACCTGGCAGGTGATGGCGCTGCAGCTGCTCAACGCGTGCTTCATCGCCGCGGTGGGCGGCCTGGGTATCTCGTACGTCCAGGAGCTGCTGCCCTCGGAACCCGGCCGCGCGGCAACCCTGGCCGGCAACTCGTTCCCGGTGGCGTCGATCCTGGCCGGCCCGCTGCTGGGCGTGGCGCAGCACGTCGGCTACCGCTGGGCCTACGGCTTCGGTGCCGCCCTGTGCGCCGTCGGCCTGGCCCTCCTGCTGACCACCCGCCGCCCGCGCACCGCGTCGACCTGACGAACGGCGCGGGCTCAGCAGGTCGACGACGCCGAGGGCAGCGCCGACACGACGCCGGCCGGGACGGTCGACGCCGTCGGGGACGGCTCGGCCGAGGGCGACGCCGACGGGGACGGCGATGGGGACGCCCCCGGGCCGTACAGGGCGACCTGCGTCTGCTGGAACTCCGACGGGCCGGGGGTCAGGCCGGGGACGACCGCCTGGTGACCGAACACGTCGGTGACCCGCAGCGTCACCGGCGCCGCGACCTGGCCCGACGGGCCCGTCCACACGTTGTCGCTGCCGCGCTTCAGCGGGGTCCAGCCCGCCGGGGTCTGCAGCTCGACCGACGCGAGGGGGTTGCCGTGGTTGTCGACGACGGCCGTGAGCGACGAGCGGGACGTGCCGCCCTTGAGCTTGACGCGTAAGGGGGCGGTCAGGGCCGGGTCGCGGGCCGTGTCATAGGTGATCGGGATGATGCCGGCGCTCAGCTCGCCGATGCGGGCGAAGGCCGCCTTGCTCAGGTCGATCTTGCCGCGGGGGCAGGACGGGCACTGGTCGACGACCTGGACCAGCACGGTGGTGCCGTTGGGGCCGGTCACGCTCAGATACGAGCCGCAGGCGGCGCCGCCGGCGTACTCCGCCGGGCCGATCGCCACGTAGGAGTCCGTGGACGGGGCGCCGAGGTTGCACATGCCGTTGCGGTTGGTGCTGTAGTAGGACGCCTTGCCGCTGATCGGGGCCGCGCAGGCCGCGTTGCCGCCGACCTGCGTCACGATGACGACGGTCAGCACGGCGGCGAGGAGCACGCCGGCGGAGGGGACGGCCCAGCGGAGGTGGCGACGCATGACGGCATCCTAGGCGGGGGCACCGACAAAACCGCGCGGACGGTTGGTGGCGCCCGGATTGCCGGAATCGCCGGGCGCCGCGGCCGCCGTCAGCGCTCCGGGTCGGCCAGCGGCCAGCCGCCAGCCGCCAGCCGGGCCGACACGCGGGCCACGTCCTCGTCCGACGGATGCTGCAGTACCGCATCATTGATCATCTGCTCGATGTGCTCGACGGTGATCGGCTCGGCCGTCAGGATCGACCGGTCGGCGAGGGCCTGCGCGATGCTGTGCACCTCGACGTCCGTGAGCTTGCGGCGCAGCAGCCCGAGCAGTGCCACGTAGTCCTGGCGCGGCACGCCGGCCGGGTACCCGGCGCGCAGCCAGTCCACGACGCGGGTCAGGAAACTGGGTTCCACGAACACCTCACTTGTCCGCGATGGTCGGGAAGATGTGCTCGAAGCTCAGGGTCTTGCCGAGGCCGGACGCGACGATGTACGTGATGCCCAGTGCCACGCCGAGCAACACCACGGCGAAGCACAGCCAGCCGATCACCGTCCCGAGCGGCCGGGCGGGACGGTCGCCCACGGCGCCCGCACCGTAGGCCAGCGAGCGCACGCCGAGCGCGAACAGCGTCGGCAGGCCGGCGCCCAGCAGGAGGCTGGCGATCAGCACCTGCCAGGCCTCTTCCAGGGCGAATCCAAGATTGTGCATACGAGCCGTCCTTATCGGCGAGCCAGACCGGCCCAGTCCTCGTTGACGTTGGTGTGGTCGACCGGCTGGCGGCGCGAGCGCAGGTACATGTACCCGGCCAGCAGCACCAGGACGACGAAGACGACGAGCGCCCCGGCCAGCCCGCCGATGACGTGGGCCAGCCACCACATGACGGCGCCGACGACCGCCGCCGCGGGCAGCGTGGTCAGCCAGGCGAGCACCATGCGGCCGGCGACCGCCCAGCGCACCAGCGCTCCCCGCTTGCCGACGCCGGTGCCGAGGATCGAGCCGGTGGCGACGTGCGTCGTCGAGAGCGCGAACCCGAGGTGGCTGGAGACGAGGATGACCGCGGCGGAGCCGGACTCGGCCGCCATGCCCTGCGGCGGGGCGATCTCGACGAGGCCCTTGCCCACGGTACGGATGATGCGCCAGCCGCCGAGATAGGTGCCCAGCGCGATCGCGAGCGCGCAGGAGGCCTTCACCCAGAACGGGATGTTCCCGGTGTCGGTCCAGTCGCCGGCGGCGATCAGGGCGAGCGTGATCACGCCCATGGTCTTCTGGGCGTCGTTGGTACCGTGGGCGAGCGACACCAGCGACGCGCTGCCGATCTGCCCCCAGCGGAAGCCGTTGTCCGTGAACCGCTGGGCCACGCCCACGGTGACGCGGTAGATGAGCCACGTGCCGGTGGCGGCGACGATGCCGGCGATGACCGGCGACATGACCGCCGGCAGGAGGACCTTGCCGACGAGGCCGTCGAGCCCGTCGCCGTCGCCGTTCCAGTTGACGCCGGACCACCCCAGCCCGGCGATGGTCGCGCCGACCAGGCCGCCGAAGAGGGCGTGCGACGAACTCGACGGCAGGCCGAGCAGCCAGGTCAGCAGGTTCCAGACGATGCCGCCGACGAGCCCGGCGAGGACGATGAGCAGCAGGTCGAAACCGCCGTTGCCGAGCAGTTCCTGCTTGGGTGTCCCGTTCGAGTTCTGGATCTTGACGACCGCGTTGGTCACGGTCAGGGCGACCTCGACGGAGAGGAACGCACCGACCAGGTTCAGGACGCCGGACAGCAGCACGGCGACCTTCGGCCGCAGCGCGCGGGTCGCGATGGAGGTGGCCATAGCGTTCGCGGTGTCGTGGAACCCGTTCGTGAAGTCGAACCCGAGCGCCGTCACGATCACCAAGACCAAGATCACGGTGGTCTCTGTCACCAACCGATCGTCACGCGGAACCGCTGCCCACCTGATTCGGACCCGGAACTGTTCGGCTGCGGTTTCCCAGCCGTTCAGGCCTCGGCCGGACCCGTCGGGCAGGGAGGTTCTCGGCCACGACGACCACGTCTCCTGGACCGAGTTCACCCCTTTTTGCACCCGGCTGGTCACCTCCTCCCGCGACGGCACGGCGCGGGTCTGCAGCGCCACCGGCGGCGGCGCCGTGTGCACCCTCGTCGCGAGTTGAGCCGGGGTGGGGTGAGCCCCACCTTCAAGTCACCGGCAGACCGGATCGATAGCTGTCATGCCGCGCCATAGCGTTCGGTACATGAGAAATCTTCAGCGCATCGTCCTCTGTGGACTGTTGCTCGCGGGCGGGCTCGGGTTGAGCGCCGCCGGTGGGAGCGGCGCCGCGGCCGCGCGGGAGGGCCGTGGTGACGTGGTGGCCGTGCAGCGGCTGCGTCCGATCGACACCGCCGGCGCGGCGCGGGCCGAGCTCGCCGGGGCCGGGTTCGACATCGGCACCGTGCGGTTCGGCGTCGACATGTACCAGGTCGTGTACCGCACGATCGACCCCGCCGGGAGGCCGACCGTCGCCAGCGGGCTGCTCGCGCTGCCCCGCTCGGCCGAGCGGCAGCTGCGGGTCGTGTCGTATGCGCACGGCACCGAGCTCAACCGTACCGACGCGCCGTCGATGTGGCGCGACGGCTGGTCGGTGGGGCCCGCCATCACCTACGCCTCGGCCGGGTTCGCGGCCGTGGCACCCGACTACCTGGGCATGGGCCTCGGCCCTGGCCCGCACCCGTACCTGCACCTGCCGTCCGAGACGACCGCCTCGGTGGACCTGCTGCGCGCCGCCCGCACGGTCGCGGCCGAGCAGGGCCGCACGCTGCGCCGCGAGGTGTACGTCACCGGCTTCTCCCAGGGCGCCAGCGCGGCGACGGCGCTGGGCAAGGCGCTGCTGTCCGGCGCCGACCCGTGGTTCCGGCTCGGTGCCCTGGCGCCGATCTCCGGCGCCTACGACCTGCGGGGCGTCGAGCTGCACGCCCTGCTGACCACCGTGCCGTGGCCGTACGACGTGGGCTACCTCGGCTACCTGCTGGTCGCCTGGAACCGCCTGCACGACCTGCCGGGCTTCTTCGACCCCGGCTACGCCGGCCGCGTGGAGGCCCTCTACGACGGCGTGCACACCGGCGACGACCTGGTCGAGACGCTGCCACAGTCGCCGGCCGAGCTGCTGTCGGACGAGGGCCTGGCCCAGCTGGAGGCGCCGACCGGCCGGTTCGCCGAGGCGCTCGCCGAGCACGACGCATCCTGCACCGGGCACCGGTTCGCCGTGCCGACGCGGTTGTTCGCGGCGCGCTCCGACGAGCAGGTTCCGGTGACGAATTCGGAGCATTGTGCAGCGGTACTGCGGGCGCCGGTCGTCGACACCGGAATCCAGCAGTACCAGGGCTCGGTGCATCTCGGCTCGAACATCGCCGGCACCGCGCAGGCGGTGCGCTGGTTCGCGCAGCTCGGCTGAAACGGGGCTGCGGGCTGTACGGCCACGCCGTAGGATCGACGGACCGGGGCGGCTCTCCGGGGTGCTTCCTTCTCCCTTTCTCTGAAAAAGATCTAGCGCCTCGACTCTCCGCCCCGGTTCACTCCCTTTCCCCTTGCCCCGGGTGGATGACTGTTCCATGGACGCGCTCGCCACGCTCCTGCTGCGCCGTGCCGGCGCGGTGCGCCTCCCACCGGCCGCGCCGCGGCCGCCCGCCGACGGTGACGTCTGGGTCACCGCGCTGGAGGCCGACCTGGCGAGACAGGGCTGGGTGCTCGACGCCGGGCTGCGGGCCCGGTTCGCGGCGCTCGACCCGGCGGTCCGGCTGCCCTGGGCCGACTGGGTGCAGGCTGTCGCCGACGAGCTCGTCGGCGCCGACCGCGACCACGTGCCGCTGTTCCGCCGGTTCCCGGACACGCCGCGCGACCCGGTCGAGGAGTATGTCGAACGCATCCTCGCCCTGCTCTTCCAGGACCGGACCGAGCGCTGCCTGCTCTGCGACGAGGTCGGGCACGTCCGCCCCGTCGACCCGTGCGGGCACCTGGCCTGCACGCGGTGCTACGCCCCGGACCGCTATGCCGGCTGCCCGATCTGCGGCCGCCGGATCAGCGGCGACGGCTGGCTGCCGCTGCCCACTACGCCGCCCTCGCCGCCCTCGCCGCCTTCGCCGGCCGGCGAGCCGTTGCGGCTGCGGCGCCTCACCCTCGACGACAACCCGGCGCGCACGGCCGTCCGGCTGCGTGACGAGCTGGTGGCCCGGACCGCCGCCCTGTCCGAGACCGACCGCGCCGACCTGCGGCTGCTGGTGGTCGCCACCGCACCCGGCCGGCTCGACTGGCTGCCGGTCGAGGTGCCGGCCCGCGAGACCCTCGCCGTCGTCATCTCCGCGGCCCTCGACGCCGGGCTGTCGGCGCTGGACGAGGCCGTCGCCCGGTGGAGCACCGCGACCGACGTGGCCCGGACGCTGTGGGCGTACTCCGGCGGTGACCCCGGCCTCGTCCTGCCGGCGAAGCGGGTGCCCGGCCCCGGCGAGGCCCGCCGCCCGGCCGGCGAACGGATCGTCACCGTGCCGGCCCCGCGCGTCCGGGCGCTCCCCCGCCGGCTGCGCCGGGCCGTCCTCGCCTTCCTCGATGGCCTCGACCCGGTGACCGCCGCCGAGGACGTGCAGCGGCACCCGGCGGTGTGGAAGCGCCTGGCCGAGCGGCTCCACCCGTATGAGCAGGTGGCCGCCGCCCCCTCCGCCGCCGTCGTCTTCGCCGCGCTCCGCGGCACCCGCACCCCGCCGGCCGGCCCCCTCGGCCGGGCGATCGCCGCCGCCCACGAGCGCCGCCCCGACCGCATTCTTTGCACCGACCACCCCGACGGCACGGTGTCGGTCCGCGTGCGCACCCTGACGTCCCTGGTCGAGGCGGCCACCGCGGCCGCCGACCCGGCGAGCGCCGCGGCGATCCTGATGGGCCGCCCGGGCGAGCTGTGGCGGCGCCTCGACCACCTGCTGCGGCTGGCCGGCGACGACCCGGACGCCCAGCGGATCGTGCTGGACGCGGCCCGCGAGACCGCACCGCACGTCTCCCCCAACGTCCTGGCCACGGCGGCCGCGGCGGTCGGCACGCGCGCCACGACGACCCCGGCCAACGTGGTGGCTGCCGCCGCCGGCGAGGCGACGGCCGCAGCCGTCCCAGCGGTGGCCGAGAGCATCGAGCAGCGGACGAACCGGCTCCGGACGGCGCTGCGCATCCGGATCCAGCGCGGGACCGGGCGCCCGGGCGCCGCGTCGCAGCACGGCCCGGGTCCCGGCACGCCACGGCGGACGTTCTTCCCGAAGGGCGACTCCGTGCGCACCTGGACCGCGCCCGAACTGCGCGGCCCCCTCCCGCCCGGGATCGTCGCCGAGGTCCGCGGCTGCGCCGACGAGGAACTGACCCGCCGGGCCGCGCGCGCTGCCGACGCCGCCTCCCGCCCGGCCGCGGAGGCGGCCGGCGCCACTCCCTCCTCCCCGCCCGCGGCCTCCTCCCCGCCCGCGGCCTCCTCCCCGCCCGCGGCGGGCGGCCGGTTTGATCTCGCGGTCATCGATGCGGGGTTGGCGCGGGTGCCGGCGCCCATGCGGGAGCGGGTCTCGGCCGAGCAGCTCGCGGGATGGCCGCGGGGCAGCGTGCGGACGCTCGACGACGGCGTGGACGTGGTGCGGCTGTTCGCGCACTGGACGGACACGACCGACCGGGTCGACCTCGACCTCTCCTGCGCGTTCTACACCGCCGACTGGGTGCAGTCCGGGCACTGCGACTACAGCAACCTGCGGTTCGGCGACGCCGCGATCCACTCGGGCGACCTGACGTCGGCGCCGCCGCCGCTGGGCGCGACCGAGTATCTGGACCTGCACCGCTCGCGGCTGCTCCGGGCCGGCGTGGCCTGGGCGGTGCCGGTCGTGCTGAGCTACAACGACGTCCCGTTCGACGTGCTCGACGCCGCCTTCGCCGGGTTCGCGCTGCCGGTCCCGGGCGGCGAGCAGTACGACGCGGCGCGCGTCATGCAGCGGTTCACGCTGCGCGGCGACGTCCGGGCCCTGGTGCCGTTCGTGCTCGACGTGCGCTCCGGCGAGGTGATGTGGGTCGAGGCGGTGCTGTCCGTGCTCGGGTACGGGCACGACGTCGACGAGCACGGCCCGCGCATCGGCAAGCTGGCGGCCGACCTGTGGGACCACTTCACCGGCGGCGTCCGGGCGACGGTGCTGGACGTGGCGGCCTGGCACGCAGCGGCCCGCGCCGACCGGGTCGAGGTCGCCCACGCCGACGGCACCCGCACCGCCGTCCCGGTCACGACCCCGCCGGAGACGGTCGCGGCCATCCGCGCCGCAGCCACCGCCCCAGGAGCCCTGCCAACGACGCCCGCCGCCGCGGAAGCCCTGGTGGCGACCCCGGCAGTCGCGGGAGACCCGGCAGCGACGCCCGACGCCGCGGGAGCCCCGGCGACACCGGCCGTCCTCCGGGCCGGCCGGACCGCGGGTGCCGACGATGCAGCGGCCACCGCGGGAGCCTCGGTGGCGCCGGCCGGCGCGGCAGGCCCGGTAGTGGCGCCGGCGGTCGGGCGGGTGCTCGCGGCCGTCGCCGACGCCCGCCTGCTTCCGGCGCACGTGGCCGAGGGTTCGGTCGCGCTGGTCGTCGACGACCGGCCGCCGGCGCCGTGGACCCCGGTCACCGCGGCCGACCTGATCGCCGCGCTGGCGCCGTCCTGAGGAATTTCGCCGCGACCTGTCGATGTCGGGCGGGGCCGATCGTCAGGGGAATGGAGGTACGACATCACCCTGGAGGTCACACATGGCACTGCCCGAGATCGTCGGACGCGCGGAGTGGCTCACCGCCCGGACCGCGCTGCTCGACCAGGAGAAGGACATCACGCGGCGGATCGACGCGCTCAACGCGCAGCGGCGGCGCCTGCCGATGGTGCGGATCGACACGCCGTACCGGCTGCGGGGGCCCGGCGGTGACGCCACCCTCGCCGACGTGTTCCAGGGGCGCCGGCAGCTGATCGTCCAGCACGTGATGTTCGCGCCGTCGTGGGACGGTGCCTGCCCGGCGTGCACGGCCGGCGTGGACGAGATCGCGCCCGCGCTCCTGGAGCACCTCGCGAACCGCGAGACCACGTTCGCGCTCGTGTCGCGGGCGCCCTACGAGAAGCTCGCCGGGTACGGGCTGGGTCGCGGATGGGCGATCCCGTGGTACAGCTCGCACGGGACGTCGTTCAACTTCGACTTCGACGTCAGCTTCGACCCGGCCGTGAAGGAGCCGGTGTACAACTACCGGCCGCTGCTCATGGCCGACACGCCGGAGCTGTCCGGAATGAGCTGCTTCCTGCGCGAGGGCGACGCGGTGTTCCACACGTACTCGGCGTACGCCCGCGGCACCGACCACATGGGCGGCGCCTACGGCCTGCTCGACCTGACCGCCCTGGGCCGGCAGGAGGCCTGGGAGGAGCCGAAGGACCGGGTGGAAAACCCGCACGGCGCGGTGCCCGACTTCAGCTAACGTGCCCCGGGTGGAGTGGGACTGGGATCCTTGGCCACCCGAAGAGGTGGCATGGCGGCTGGCCGGGGTGCGGTCGCCGTGGTACGTCGCGGGCGGCTGGGCCCTCGACCTGTGGCTCGGCGCGGAGACCCGCCCGCACGAGGACACCGAGATCGGCGTCCCGGCGGGCGGCTTCCCCGAGTTCCGCACGGCGCTGAGCGCCTACGACTTCCAGGTCGCCGGCGACGGCGAGCTGTGGCCGGCCGACGGCCCGGCGTTCGAGGCCCATCACCAGACCTGGGTGAGCGACCCGGCCACCGGCCGCTTCCACCTCGACATCTTCCGCGAGCCGCACGAGGGCGACGTCTGGATCTGCCGCCGCGACGCGTCGATCCGCCGCCCGTACCGGGAGATCATCCACCGGACCGCGGACGGCGTCCCCTACCTGGTGCCGGAGCTCGCCCTGCTCTTCAAGGCCAAGGCGACCCGCCCGAAGGACGAGGCCGACTTCACGACCGCCCTGCCCCACCTCGACCCGGCCCGCCGCGCATGGCTCTACGCGGCGATCACCCGCGTCCACCCGGGCCACCCCTGGCTGGCCCGCATCGAGCTCTAGGGCAGCTATAAAGTCATCGCTACAAAAAGTTGTCCACTTCGCAGGAGCACCCGATGCGCCTCAACCACCCGGACGACGACGAACTCCGCGCCAACTTCGAGGAACTCCTGTCCTCGGTGCGCAACGGCGGCGGCATCTACACCCACAGCGGCGTGGACATGGAAACCGAGAACGCGTTGTGGGCCATCGCCAGGGCCTACCCACACGTCACCGACGACCTGGTGACGTCGGCCCGCAGGACGTTCGAGGGGCAGTTGGACGGCTCGAACAGCGCGGCCAGGCGAGCGGCCCTGGAGCGCAAGTTCGAGGAGTACGCCCGAGCACGCCAGCAACGACACCCCCCACAGCCGCCGAGCTAATGCGGCCCGCCGCCACCGCGCCCGTCCCACCGCCCCGAACCGATATCACGCCGCGCGGCCACCGCACCGCGCCGCACTAGCCGGCGGCGCGGGTCGGCCAGGTTGATGGGGCGTCGAGGTTCCGGGAGACCTCCAGGTGGGTGGCCAGGCGCGTGGCTTCGGCTTCGGTGAGGGCGTCGGCGTCCTCGGGGTTCAGGGCGCAGACGAAGAGCTCCATCGGGCCGAAGGTCGTGAACCACAGGCCCCTCGGCGAAGTCGTCCGCCACTCGGCGGGCCAGCCGGCGACCGTGCGGTTGGGGTGGAACGCGGCCTGGACGCTCGGGTCGGCGGCGCGGCGTTCGATGGTCCAGATGAGGACCGGAGTGCCGCCCGGTTGCTCGACCGTGAGGCCGGAGTGGATCCAGCGGGGCTGGCCGGCGGTGGGGGTGCGGCGGACGCGGGTCTGGCACTCGACCCAGCGGTAGCCGGGTGGCAGCTCGGTGAGGCGGAGCGGCATCACGCAGCGTAAGGCGCGGTCGAGGCGGATCGACTCGGCGACCTGCAGGGCGAAGTCGGCGGTGTTGACGCTGGCCAGGAGCATGGCGTGCACGCCCGGGCGGGGTTCCCAGCGGATCTCGAAGGCGCGGGCATTGTCGTAGAAGCCCTCGCGCAGGAGGGCCGGCTCACCGTTCACCGTGGACGGTTCCTCGGCGCCGTGGTCGTCGCCCGCCGCGCGGTCGAGGATGGCCTCGTCCGTGGCCAGGTAGAAGGTGACCCACCAGCGGTTTTCGCCGTCGTATACGGTGGCCTTCTCGTAGCCCTTCGACGACGAGACCCACTCGGTCGCCACCGTCTTGTCGAGCACACCGTAGTCGAGGGCGAAGTGCACGACGGACGGGTCGGTGCCGACCTCGCCTCCGCCCGCGGCGACCGGGAGGCCGTTGTCGCCGACGCCGGGTGCCGGCAGCCGCACCACGGCGAAGAGCGCGACGAGCACGGCCGCCAGCCCGGCGGCGCCGATCGCGCGGCGCCGGCGGCGGACGATGTGGGCGCGCCGGACCGCCGCCGCGCCCAGGGCGTCGGTCGACACCGGCCGGTCGGCCCGCGCGGTGAGCGTCGCCGTGAGCCGTGTCTCCAGGTCGGTCATGTGCCGTCCCTCCTTCACGATGCACCTGCTGCGTCGAGGTGTCCGCGCAGCCGCTGCAGCGCACGCATCGCGTGCGTCCGGACGGTCACCGGCTCGCAGTCGAGGATCTCGGCGATCGTGGCGTCGTCGAGGTCCTCGTAATAGCGCAGCACGATGACGGCCCGCTGCCGGTGCGGCAGCCGGACGATGAGGCGCCAGAGCTGGTCGCGGTCGGCGGCCTCGCCGCCGAGGTCGCCGGGTGCCGGCCGGTCGACGACGTGCTCGATCGGGACCTCGCGGTTGGCCCCGCGCCGCCACCAGGAGCGGGCGGCGTTGACGAGCAGCCGCCGCAGGTAGACGTCGGGACTGTCGGCGCGCCGGATGCGCCCCCACCGCAGGTACGCCTTGGCGAGCGCGTCCTGCACCAGATCCTCGGCGCGCTGGTCGTCGCCCGTGAGCAGGATCGCGAAGCGCACCAGCGCTGCTCCCCGAGCCGCCACATAGGCCTCGAAGCTCGCCGGGGCCGCCTCGGGCTCCTGCCGGATCACGCTCACCACGCGTTCGTCTCCTCTGCCGGACTCTGTCACCGCTCAGAGGCTCCGGCGAGGGCCCTGCGTTGACAGCGGCTACAAGGTTTTTTCGAACCAGTGGTGGGCGTAGCGTTCCGCGTTGTACTGCGGGATCTCGCGGTAGCCGGAGCTGCGGTACATGCGGATGGCCTCGTGCAGGTTGCGGTTCGTGTCGAGCCGTACCGCCGCGTACCCGCGCTCGGCGGCGTGGTGCTCCAACTCGCCGAGGATGCGCCGGCCGACGCCCATGCCGCGGACCGCCTCGGCCACCCAGAGGCGCTTGATCTCGGCCGGACCGTGGCGGTGCAGCTTGACGCCGCCGCACCCGACCGGCTCCGAGGCGAGCGTGGCGAGCAGGAACGCGCCCGCCGGCGCGGTGAACGCCTCGTCGGCCGCGGGCGTGCTCAGCGCCGGGTCGAAGCCGTCGTCGAAGCGGTGGGCGATCTCCCGCACGTACGCGCGCAGGCACGCCCGGGCCCGCGGATCGCCGGGCGGCACGACCTCGATGACCACCATGCTGGCCAGCAGAAGCCGCTCCACCTCGTGCATCGCCGCGGTGAGGCGGTCGCGCTGGCCGTCGCTGAGCGGCGTGAGGATCGAGCGGGCCAGGTCGTCGGAGCGCTCGTCGAGCACCGCCCACTCGGCCCGGCCGGCGGCCGTGAGCCGGGCCTCCCGCACGCGGCCGTCGCCGCCGGCCGGGCCGATCGCCGGGCCGATCGTGATGAGCCCGTCCGCCTCGAGCGACCGCAGCAGCCGGCTCAGGTAGCCCGAGTCGAGCCCGAGCCGCCCGCGCAGCGCCGCGACCTCGGCGCCCGCCGGCCCGATCTCCCACAGCAGGCGGGCCTGGCCGAGCGGCCGGCCGCGGGCCATGTACTCATCGTCGAGCGCCCCGACCCGCTGAGTCACCGTCCGGTTGAACCGCCGCACCGATGCCACAAGATTCGCGTCCACATAGCTGACTTTAGTCAGGCATTGCCGCCGCGGAACCCTCCTTCCGGCCGATCGGTACGGGCGCCGAGTTGTAGTTCAATCGCCAGCCATGAGGATTTACCGGGGTGGCTGCGCCTATCACCTGGTCACCATGGGCGCCGGGATCGACGCCGTGGACCAGACCCTCAGCGCGGCCGGGCTGATGTTCACCCGCACACCGACCACGGTCGTGTGGCCCGGCGGCCGCAGCGAGGGGGTGGAGTTCGTGCACTACGCTCCGGGTCCGCACCAGCGGGTCCCGGAGGACCTGGTCCACCGCCTCATCGAGGGCGGCGTCTGGCTGCTCTACCGCAAGGTCGACGCCACGTCACCCGCCTGACCGGCCCGGCCCTGGCCACCGCGGCCGGAAGCGCAACCAAAGCGACCAGGAGCGCCTCAGTAGGTCTGGTAGCGGCACCACGAGCGGGCGGCCCGGGTGTTGAGGAGGAAGACGAAGACGAGCGGCAGCGCGATCGAGATCAGCGTCTCGGCGTAGGGGCGGCCACTGGCGTACCCCTGCCAGACACCGCCGGCGACGCTGAGCAGGTTCAGGGCGGTGAGCAGCACGCGGGCCCAGTTGCGGCCGCGCTGCAGCTTGCGCCCGAGCATGATCGCGACGAGGCCGACGACGATGAAGGAACCGCAGATCACGGCCACGATCGGGGTGATCTGGGCCGGCCGGGTCGTCCACGTGTCGTTGCCGGTCGCGTACTCGAACCGCGGGACCACGTCGACCGCCGCGAGCGCGAGCAGCGCGCCGATCGCGAGCGTGATCAGGCCGCCGAGGTACTGGAAGATCGCGACGACGTGCAGGGAGACCGGCGCGGTCGTGCGCACCGGGTAGGGCTGCTGCCAGGCGTAGGACATGCCATCGAGGGTGCTCCGGCCGGCGGCGGCGCGACTCGCCTGTTCATGCCAACAGCTCATCTTCGAGGAGGCTCATGAGGTACATGTCGTACCACTTGCCGTCCCGGCGGAAGCACTCGCGATGGCGGCCGTCCTCGCGGAAGCCGACCTTGTCGTAGACCCGGCGGGCGGCGGCGTTCTCGGTGACGACCCAGAGCATGATCGAGTGCAGCCGCATCGCGTCGAAGCCGTAGGCGCACACGAGCCGCGTCGCCTCGGTGGCGTAGCCGCGGCCCCAGCAGTCGCGCTCGCCGATGTACACGTCGAGCTCCGCACGGCCCGTCTCCGGCTCGGCACCGGAGAGGCGCACGAGGCCGACGAGGCGGTCCTCGTCGCGGGTGACGACGCCGAAGAGCACGTCGCCGTAGGTGTTGGCGGTGCGTTCCCGGCCGCGCTCGAGATACCGGGCCAGGGACTGCTGGTAGCCGTCGAACATCCAGCGCATGACCTCGGGATCGCTGTTCCACCGCCAGAGCGCCTCCCACTCGGCGGGCTCCAGGGGCCGCAGCCCGACGAGCCGTCCTTCGATCACTCCACTCCCCTTCCGATCGCAGCAAGATCGCAGCGAGAGATCGCAGCGAGGGCCAGTATGGACGACGTGGGCTGGGACGAGATCCTCCAGCGGGCCCGGCGCTACGACGCCACCGCCGAGCCGGGGCGGTGGCCGCCGCCGATCTGCGTCGCGCTCGTGAGCGCGGCCTTCGGTTCGGCGCTGCGGCGGTTCCTGCCGATCTGGAGCATGAGCGCGATCTGGTTCCACGACGGCACCGGGCCCGGCGACCCGCGCAAGCCGGCGGCGATCGGGATCGCGGGGACCGGCCAGGACGGCGAGTACGTCGTGTGGTGGGACGAGCCCGGCCGCGGGCCGGTCGTCCAGCTGCTCACCACCGACCCCGAGGAGGCCGTCGCGCTAGCCGTGCTGCTCAACCAGTGAGGCAGCGACGCGGCGCAGGTGGGCAGCGACCGCGGCGTCACCGTCAGCAGTGCCCGACTCCAGCCAGAGCAGGATGCCGTCGACCACGATCGAGAAGCTCAACGCGGCAAGCCACCTGCGCAGCTCCGGCGGTACCGAGGGAGGAAGCGCCTGGAGCGCGATCTGGAGCACCCGGTCCCGGAATCCCGCCGCGTAGCCGGCGAACTGGGGCTCGCGGGCCGAGTGGCGGAACAGTAGGGCGAACGCCGCCGGTTCGGCGCGGGCGGCGGCGAGCAGCTGCGCGATCATATCCGGGTCGGTGTCCCGCTCGCGGAAGCGCAGGGCCTGGGCCAGGCGCTCGCGGGTGTCGTCCAGGACCCGCTCGTAGAGGGCCTGTTTGGTGTCGAAGTGGCGGTACACGATCAGCTTCGTCACGCCCGCCTCGGCCGCGATGTCCTCCATGGACGTCGCCGCGAAGCCGCCGACCGCGAACGCGCGGGCCGCCGCCGCGAGGACGCTGGCGACCCGCTCGTCGCGTTTCAGGAGCTTGCGTGTCACCCGGCCAGTCTGACCCGTCCGGTGGCGCGCGGCGGCTCGGGCTCCACCCGGAACCGCCACAGGGCGAAGGCGAGGGCGGCGCAGGACCAGCCGAGCAGCCACGCCAGGTCCACCCACGAGAAGGCGTTCAGCAGGGCGCCGACGTGGGTGAGCGGCGACGCCTCCGACACGACGCCGACCCAGCCGGGCAGCTCGGACGCCGGGAAGAAGACGCCGGAGACGAGCACGACCGGCAGGAGGGTCGTGGACAGGAGCGTTGCGGCGGCGTCGCCGCGGGGCACGACCTGCGCGACGGCGACACCGATCAGGCTCACGGTGACCGCGCCGAACACCGCCGACGGCAGCATCGGCGGCCAGTCGCGGTACAGCAGCCAGCCCAGGACGGCCAGCAGCAGGGTCTGGGCCAGTGCGACCACCGTCGTGGCGGCCACCCGGCCGGCGATGTGCTGCCAGAGCGGCAGCGGGGTCGCCCGCAGCCGCTTGAGGACGCCCGCGTCGCGGCTCGCGACCAGCGACGCGGCGAACGTCGTGTAGCAGGTCGAGGCGATCCCCAGCGTCGCCATCGCCGCGACGAGCCGCGCGTGGTAGCCGGGCTCGGCCCGGTGGTCGCTGATCGCCGCCAGCATGACCATGAGCAGCGGCGGGGTGACGGCCGACGCGACGAGGGCGCGCGGGCTGCGCAGATAGAGACGGATCTGGTACAGGCAGAGCTCACGCAGCATGACGGCTCCCCACCAGCGCAAGGTAGGCGTCCTCGAGCGTCGGCCGGGTGACGCTGAGCTCGCCGAGCTCCTCGCCCTCCCGCAGCACCGCGAGCAGCGCCGCCGACGGCGTGCGGGTGCGGATCACCGCCGGCTCGCCGGACGGCCGGCGGTAGCGGATCGTCGTCGACGCGTCGAGGTGGCCGCCGAGCGTCGCCGGGTCGCCGTCGGCGACGATCTTCCCGCCGACCACGACGACGACCCGGTCGGCGAGCTCGGCCGCCTCCTCCAGGTAGTGCGTGGTGAGCAGCACGGTGCAGCCGCCGGCGGCGACCTCGCGCACCACCCGCCAGGTGTCGCGGCGCGCCTCGGGATCGAAGCCGGTCGTCGGCTCGTCGAGGAACAGCACCTCGGGCCGGCCGACGAGCGCGAGGGCCAGGTCGAGGCGGCGCTGCCGGCCGCCGGAGAGCACGCCCGCCCGGCGGTGCACGGCGTCGGCGAGCCCGAGCCGGTCCAGCAGGTCGCCGGGGGGCCACGGGTTGCGGTACAGCCGGGAGAAGAGGCCGACCGCCTCCCCCACCGTCAGCTGCGGATCGACGCTCGTCGACTGCGGCAGCACGCCGATCCGGCCGCGCCAGGCGCGCGTCGGCCGCGCCGGGTCGGTGCCGAGCACCCGCACGCGGCCATCGTCACGGGGCCGGTACCCCTCCAGGATCTCCACGAGTGACGTCTTGCCGGCGCCGTTCGGGCCGAGCACGGCGAGCACCTCGCCGGGCGCGGCCCGCAGATCGACGCCGTCCAGTGCCGTGCGTTTCCCGTACCGCTTGACGAGCCCTTCCACTTCGATCACGAGCGGCCTCCAAATGTGTATACGCAAGAGTGTAAACTCATGCGTCAACACCTCAGTTGCCGTACGTGATCACCATCGGCTGCGGCTGGAGGGCCATCACCTGCTCGGGCGTCATGAGCTTGTGCTTCGACTCCAGCTCGTAGAAGATCTTGAATCCGCCGTACCGGAAGTTCTGGTGCCGCTGCATGCCCTGCGCGACCCAGAGGTTGTACTGCTGGGTCTTCAGCTCGATGTCGCCCGGCCAGCCGCCGACGGAGTCGACGTGGACGATCACGTCGACGCGGGTGTCGTTGCGCAGGTTCCGTTTGTCGGCGATGAGCGCCTTGCCCGGGTTGTACGGGTCGGCGAGGTCGTCTCCGTCCGGCCGGTACTGGTGGATGAGGAACATCTTGCGCGGCACCTGGTACTCCTCCGGCATCGCGGCGACGGCCTCGATGAGCGGGTTGAGGTCGGCCGCGCGCACGTTCGACAGGTTCTTGCCGGGGATGCCGTTGCGGCGCGGGAACATCCACTCCGGGTCGACCGCGACGTGCACGAACGGCAGCTTGAGGTACGGCCGGAAGAAGTTGAGCTCGGTCATCGGGTCGGCCTGCCCGAAGTTCAGGTCCAGGAACAGCACCAGGTCGTGGGCCCGGCAGAACTCGACGTACCGGTCGATCGTGGCCGCGTCCACGTGGTGGCTGTAGTCGCCGTCGGGGCCGGCGTAGCGGTCGGGGATGCTGACCACCAGGTCGATGCCGGCGACCACCGGATGCGTGGGGTCGAGCCGCTGGTACTCCGCGGCCTGGTTGCGCAGCCGGGCCAGCATGCCGGCGCTGAGCTCGTACGCCGGGCCGGTGGCGGCGGCGCCGGGCACGGCGTAGAAGGCGACGATCCGGTTGGTGGGCAGCGCCGCGCCCGCGTCCGGGCTGAACACGCGCCGGGCCGGCTCGGGGGCGGCGGTGGGCGTCGCCTGCGGCGCCGGGTCGCCGCGGTGCTCGCCCGTCTGCCGGACGTACTGCGCGAGCGCGACGACGAGCACCACGCCGAGCACGAGCGGCACAGCGATCATCGCGGCCATGCCCTGTCGCCGGTCGTGAGCGGACATACTGGTCCCTTTCGGGTGCGGGAGGCGGTTCGGACGCCCGCCGGCGCCGGGTCGCGCGTCCGCTCATGCCGCGACCCACCCCCGCGCGGGCGAACGCTAGCTCTCCAATCCCCGCGCCCCGAAACATCGAGATACTTCAGTCGCCGCCGCCGGTCGGCGTCGTCACACCAGGCGGTGACCGCCGTCGACATGGACGACCGTGCCGCTCATGAACTCGTTCCCCACCGGAGCTGCCGCCGATGATCAGAACGTCGGTCATGCGGACCAGCCTCGCGGCCCGCGGCGCCCGGCGGGGGAGGCCCCGTCAGGGCCTCCCCCGCAGTTGACGGCGGGCCAGCACCGCGATCCACAGCCAGCCGACCACGATGGCGAGCCGCTGGAGCAGGCCGGCCACGCCCACGAACGGCGCGGCCTGGGCGAAGCCGGCCGAGGAGAGCACGAACAGGGCGAGGAACGCCACGCCGGACAGGGCCGACCAGCGCGAGCGGCGGACGTCGGCGAACATCGCCACGGTCAGGGCGAGGAAGGCCGGCAGCGAGAAGGCCAGGTCGTGGACGATGCCGTGCCAGGTCGCCGGATCGGCGACGGCCGGCGTGCCGGCCGGGTAGCCGCTGACGGGATCGGTGACGAACGCGCCGGCGCCGATGAGGCCGACGCCCCAGACGGCGACCAGGATCGCCACGAGCCGGCGGCCCCGCAGTCCGGCCGCGAACAGCAGCGTGAGCAGGCCGGCGACGACGAAGTTGACGACCTGCACCCAGCCGGACGGGCCCAGCGCGAGGGAGCTGACCGGGTGCCGCATCGGGTCGTAGCCGTCGCGGAGCGCGCCCTCGACCAGGAACGCGCCGACGAACAGCGGGCCGGCCAGCAGACCGGCGTAGAGGAGGCGGGAGGGCGGCCGGTCGGGCGTCGCGGCCCGGATCGCGGTGAGCGTCGCGGTCATGTGTCAACCGTAGTTGACGGCCGATCGAGCGTCAACCTTGGTTGACGATATCCATGGCAAACTGATCACGTGAACGCGCTCGGGGAGTTCCTGCGCAGCCGGCGGGGCCGGGTGCGCCCGGCCGACGTCGGGCTGGCCGCCGGCGGCGGTCGCCGGCAGACGCCCGGCCTGCGGCGAGAGGAGCTCGCGGCGGTCGCCGGCGTGAGCGTCGACTACTACATCCGCCTCGAGACCGCCGTCGACGGGCAGCGGCTCGTGGTGTTCCAGTGACGATCGAGCTGCGGCCGTACGGCGCGGGCGACCTGCCGCTCACCGCCGCACTGGAGGCCGACCCGCAGGTCAAGAGCCGGCTCGGCGGCGCCGTCGGGGCCGCGGAGGCCGGGCGCATCCACGAGCGGCGGATGGCCGCCGTCGCGCGCGGCGACTGGTACTTCACGATCCACGTCACCGGCGCGCCACGCCCGGCCGGCATCATCGCCATCTTCCGCACGCCGTGGGAGGGTGGGCACGTCCACGAGGTCGGCTCGATGCTCTTCCCCGAGTTCCAGGCGCAGGGCATCGCCGCCGACGCGTTCCGGATGCTGGTCGAGCGGGGCCGGCTCGAGGGCCGGTTCAGCGAGATCCACGGCTTCGCCGAGGTGTCGAACGGACCGTCGAACGGCATCGTGCGCCGGCTCGGGTTCGAGCTGCTCGGCGAGTGCGACATGGACTACGAGGGCGTGCCGATCCGGTGCAACCACTGGCGGTTGACCATTCCGCAACACGACTAGGAGCGCGGACAGCGTACGCTGCGACACCGAAAGTGCCGCACGACAAGGATTACGCCCCGCGAACATGCGCTCACCGCACGGTATCAGACCCCTAAGAACGCCTTACGTCTGACCGATATCCCTATCGGGCGGAAGGAGCGTGATGACCCGGCGAGCACTGTATGTGTACGGTGCGTGGTCGCTTGCGCTGCTCACGCTGTACTTCCTGGTGCCCGCGATCGGCCTGGCCGCGTGGGCGCTGGTCGTGGTGTCCAACGCCGTGGCCATCTTCGCCGGCATCCGGCGCAACCGGCCCCGCCGGTCCTGGCCCTGGCGGCTGCTCGCGGCCAACTTCATCACGTTCGCGGCCGGCACCCTGCTGTCGTTCGTGCTGGCCGAGGTGCTCGACCAGCCCGAGTTCCCGTCGATCGCCGACCTGCTGTACCTCGGCGTCTCCTCCCCGCTGCTGCTCGCCGGCCTGTGGGGGCTGACCCGTTCCGGCGCCGCCGTGCGCGACCGGGCCAACGCCATCGACGCGCTCATCCTCACGGCCGGCGCCGGGTTCCTGTCCTGGGTGTTCCTCATCAACCCGAACCTCCAGAGCGAAAGCCTCAGCGCGGTCGAGAAGGCCGTGTCGGTCGCCTACCCGCTGGTGGACGTGCTGACCCTGGCGATCCTGGCCCGGATGGCGATCAACGTCCGGCGCAGCTGGGCGGTGAGCCTGCTGGTCGTCTCGGTCGGCAGCCTGCTCACCGCCGACGTCCTCTACGGGCTCATCCGGCTCAACGGCCAGTGGGAGATCGGCACCCCGGTCGACCTGCTGTGGCTGGTGTTCTACGTCGCCGGCGGCGCGGCCGCGCTGCACCCGTCGATGCGCCGGCTCACCGAGCCGCGGGTGCTGCGCCGCGACGAGGTCCACGCCCGCCGGGCCGTGCTCGGGGTCGCGTCGCTCATCGCGCCGACCGTGCTCTTCGTGCAGGCGGTCCGCGGCCCGGTCGCCGACGGCGTGGTCATCTCGGTCGTCTCCGGGCTGCTCGTCGTGCTCGCGATGTGGCGGATGTCGACGGTCGTCACCGGGCTGCGGCGCACCATGACCCGCGAGCGGGAGCTGCGGCTGGCCTGCGAGGAGCTGCTCGCGGCGACCGACGAGGCGCAGGTGCGCACGGTCGTGCACGGTGCGGTACAACGGCTGCTGGCACCTGGCACGCCACACCTCGTGGTGCTCGCGCTGTACGGGCCCGGCCCGGCCGGCGACCGGCCGATGGGCATCGCGTACGTCCACGACCTGCCCGCCGACGTGGCCTCCGGGCTGCGCGGGTTCGAGCTCGCGCTGTGCTGTCCGCTGTCGGTCGGCGACCGCGAGGTCGGCGAGCTGTTCGTCGCCGCCGCCGAACCGGTGGTGGTGGCGCTCCAGGAGGCGCTGCCGGTGCTCGCCGGGCAGGCCGCCAGCATGCTCGACCACATCACGCTCAACCGCGAGATCAACAAGCGGGAGAGCGAGGCGTACTTCCGCACGCTCGTCCTCGGCGCGACCGACGTCATCCTCATCGTCGACGACGACAACCGCATCACCTACGCCAGCCCGGCCGCCGGCCCCGTGCTCGGCCACCCCGACCTCACCGGCACCAGCCTGCTCGACCTGGTCGAGCCGGCCGACGACACCGAGCCGGTCGCCGTGCACGGCGAGGAGGCGGTGACCTGGCGGGTCCGCCGCGCCGACGGCGCGCTCATCGTCGCCGAGGTCGCCGTGCGCGACCTGCGCTCCGAGCCCACCGTCGGCGGGCTCGTCCTGACCATGCGCGACGTCACCGAGCAGCGGCGGCTGCAGCAGGAGCTGCTCGACCGGGCGTACCTCGACCCGCTCACCGGGCTGGGCAACCGGCTGCGCTTCCAGGACCTGGCGCAGAAGTCGCCGGACGCCGTGCTGGTGATCAACGTCGACGACTTCAGCGTGGTCAACGACAGCATGGGCCAGGAGGTCGGCGACGGGCTGCTGGTCGCGGTCGCCGAGCGGCTGCGCCGGCTGTTCGACGGGCGGGGCACGGTGACCCGGCTCGGCGCCGACGAGTTCGGCGGCGTCCTGTACGAGGCCACCTCCGTCGTCGCCGAGCAGTTCACGGATCAGTTGCTGGACTCCTTCGAGGAGCCGTTCCTCATCGCCGGCAGCGTGATCCGGGCGCCGCTGAGCATCGGGCTGGCCACCGCCGACCGGTCGCCGGCGAGCGGGGCGCTGCTCGCGCAGGCGCACATCGCGCTGGGCGCGGCCAAGCGGGAGGGCAAGGGGCGGTCCCGGCGGTACGAGGAGGAGCTGCACGCCCAGGTCGCCTCGCGCATGCAGCTGCGCACGGCGCTCGGCCCGGCGATCGACAACGGCGAGTTCGTGCTGCACTTCCAGCCGATCGTGGAGCTCGGCCCGGAGCGCACCCGCGGGTTCGAGGCCCTCGTCCGCTGGCAGCACCCGGTCCGCGGGACGATCCCGCCGGTCCAGTTCATCGAGCTGGCCGAGGAGACCGGCCTCATCGTGCGGCTCGGCGCGTGGGTGCTGGAGTCCTCGGTGGCGACCGCCGCCCGCTGGCTGGCCCGCTTCCCGGACGCCCCGCCGTACGTCAGCGTCAACGTGTCGGTCCGCCAGTTCCGCAGCGCCGGCTTCGTCGACCTGGTCCTCGACACGCTGACCCGGCACCGGCTGCCGGCCGACCACCTGGTGCTGGAGATCACCGAGAGCCTGCTGCTCGGCGACGACGACGAGATCCGCGCCGACATCTCCCGCCTGCGCACGGCCGGCGTGCGCATCTCGATCGACGACTTCGGCACCGGCTACTCGTCGCTGTCGTACCTGCACCGGGTGCCGGTCGACTCGCTCAAGCTGGACAAGTCGTTCGTCGACACCATCGCGGTCTCGGCGAAGCAGCTCGACCTGGTGCGGGGCATCATCCAGCTCGCCGCGACGCTCCAGATGAGCGTGGTCGCCGAGGGCATCGAGACGGCGGCGGACAACGGGCTCCTGCGCGACGCCGGGTGCCGGTTCGGCCAGGGGTACCTCTACGCCGAGCCGCTGCCGGAGGCAGCCGCGCTCGCCTGGCTCACCGAGGAGCGGGCCGGGGTGGTTTGAGTATCGTCGCTGGCATGAACGGCGAACTCGACGACTGGCAGCGCCCCGGCCCCACCCCGAGACAGCAGCGCAACGACCTCGTCGTCGGCGTCGTCTTCGCCGCGTTCGCCCTGCTCAACCTGTCGCTCGCCCGCAGTGTCGGGCTCTACGCGGGCGGCGCGTCGTCGGTCCCCGAGCAGATCGTCTGGACGCTGCTCGTCACGCTCCCGATCGCCTGGCGGCGCCGGTGGCCCGACGCGGTGGCGATCGTGGTGTCGACCGCGTTCATCGTCGCGCAGGTCCGCCACGTGCCCGAACAGCAGCTGGCCAGCGGCGCGCTGTTCTGCTCCATGTACACGCTCGGCGCGTGGGGACCCGACCACCGCCGGGCGAAGTGGATCCGCGCCGGCATCATCGCCGCCATGTTCGTCTGGCTCGGCATCTTCTACCTCATGGAGCTGCCGGCCGTCACCGCCGCCGACTTCGACGACGCCGCCGGGCCGTTCTCCCCGATCGCCGCGATCGCGCTCAACGGCGTGCTCATCAACCTGCTCGTCTTCGCCTTCTCGTACTTCTTCGGCGAGATCGCCTGGATCGCCGCCCGCCGCCAGCACCAGCTGGAGGTCCAGGCCGACCAGCTGCGCGCCTCCCAGGCCGAGGCGCGCGAGCGGGCCGTCATGGGCGAGCGGGTGCGCATCGCCCGCGAGCTGCACGACGTGGTCGCCCACCACGTATCGGTGATGGGCGTGCAGGCCTCCGCGGCGCGGCGGGTCCTCGACCGCGACCCCGGCAAGGCGAAGACCGCCCTGTCGTCGGTCGAGCAGAGCGCCCGGACCGCCGTCGACGAGCTGCGCCGCATGCTCAGCCTGCTGCGCCACGGCGACGGCCCCGACCGCCAGACCGCCGGGGCCGGCCTCGACCGCGTCGACGACCTCGTCGCCAGCGCCCGCGAGGCGGGGCTCACCGCCACCGCCGGCGTCTTCGGCGACCGGGCCGAGCTGCCGGACTCGCTGTCCCAGGCCGCGTACCGCATCGTCCAGGAGGCGGTCACGAACACCATCAAGCACGCCGGCGCGACGACGATCGACGTGCGGATCCGGTACCTCGCCGACGAACTGGAGGTCGACGTGGCCGACAACGGGCACGGGTCGACCGGCGCCGGCGCGGGCGGCCTCGGCCTCATCGGCATGCGCGAGCGGGTCGCCGCCCACGACGGCGTCCTCGAAGCCGGCGGCCGCACGGGCGGCGGCTACCGCGTCCGCGCCCGCTTCCCCCTCCAGCGCACGGCGGTCGAGGCATGATCAGGATCCTGCTGGCGGACGACCACCACCTCGTCCGCACGGGGTTCCGGGTCATCCTCGAGACGGAGGACGACCTCGAGGTGGTCGGCGAGGCGGCCGACGGCCTCCAGGCGGTCGCGCTGGCCGCCGGGACCGCGCCCGACGTCGTGCTCATGGACGTCGAGATGCCCGGCCTCGACGGACTGGAGGCCACCCGGCAGATCACCGCGGCCGGCGACCGGCCGGCCGTGCTCATCCTCACCACGTTCGACCGCGACGACTACCTGTTCGCCGCCCTGGAGGCCGGGGCCAGCGGCTTCCTGCTGAAGAACGGCACCCCGGAGGCGCTCATCGACGCCGTGCGGGTGCTCGCCCGCGGCGACGCACTGCTCGCGCCGGAGCTGACCCGGCGGGTCATCGCGACGTTCGCCCGGCCCGGCGGTGCGGCCGCCCGGGCCCGCGGCGAGCGGCTGGCCGAGCTGACCCCGCGCGAGCACGAGGTCCTCGTGGCGCTGGCCGGCGGATCGACCAACGCGGAGATCGCCGCCGCGCTGCACCTGGGCGAGGCGACGGTGAAGACGCACGTCAGCCGGGTGCTGACCAAGCTGAGCCTGCGCGACCGCACCCAGGCGGTGGTGTTCGCGTACCAGCACGGGGTGGTGACGCCGGGTCCCCCACGCGAGGGACCCGGAAGATAGCTCGCGCGCCGGACGCGGCGGAGCCGGTCGATCCCTACCGTTTCCGGTATGACCAAGGTGCTTCACCTCGAAGCGATCAGCCGGCGGTTCGGCGACCGGCAGGTGCTGCGCGACGTCACGTTCGACGTCGCCGCGGGCCGGATGACGGGCTTCGTCGGTGCCAACGGCGCCGGCAAGACCACGACCATGCGCATCATCCTGGGCGTGCTGGCCCCCGACGCCGGCACGGTGACCTGGCAGGGGTCGCCGCTCACCCGCGACGACCGGCGGGGCTTCGGCTACATGCCCGAGGAACGCGGGCTGTATCCCAAGATGGGCGTCCGGGAGCAGCTCGTCTACCTGGGCCGCCTGCACGGCCTGACCGCGGCGGCCGTCCGGCGCAACGCCGACGAGCTGCTGGAGTGGCTGAGCCTCGGCGGCCGCGCCGACGACCCGCTGGAGCAGCTGTCGCTGGGCAACCAGCAGCGGGCCCAGATCGCCGCCGCCCTCGTGCACGACCCCGAGGTGCTGGTGCTCGACGAGCCGTTCTCCGGGCTCGACCCGCTCGCCGTCGACACCGTCGTGGCCGTGCTGCGCGAGCGCACCGCCCGCGGGGTGCCGGTGCTGTTCTCCAGCCACCAGCTCGACGTGGTCGAGCGGCTCTGCGACGACCTGGTCATCATCGCCGACGGCACGATCCGCGCGGCCGGCGGCCGCGACGAGCTGCGCGAGGCACACGCCCTGCCGCGCTACATGCTGCGGGTCGACGGCGACGCCGGCTGGCTGCGCGACCAGCCCGGCGTGTCGATCGTCGACCTCGACGGCGCCCGGGCCGTGTTCGACCTCGCCACCGGCGCCGACGACCAGGAGGTGCTGCGCGCGGCCCTGGCCCGCGGCGCGGTCCGGTCGTTCGGCCCCGTCACCCCGTCCCTGGCCGAGATCTTCCGGGAGGTCACCCGATGAGCACCGCCGCCGCGATCCGCCTCGTCGCGACCCGCGAGCTGCGGGTCAAGCTGCGCGACAAGACGTTCCTGTTCAGCACCATCTTCTTCCTGCTGTTCGCGATGCTCGGCACGGTCGTGCCGGCGCTCATCGGCAGCAGCGCGTCCAGCGTCGCGGTCGCGTCCGGCGACCCCACCGAGGCGAAGCTGCGCGACGCCGACCTCAAGGTCCGCGTCGCCGCCGACCCCGAGCAGCTCGTCCGCGACGGCGACGTCGAGGCGGCCGTGCTGCCCGGTCCCGTCGTGGTCGCCCAGGACGAGGCGCCCAACGACGTGGTGCGCGCCCTGTCGGAGGCGCCCGAGGTGCGGCTGCTGAACCCGGATGCCGTCGACCCCGTCGCGGCGTTCCTCGTGCCGTTCGCGTTCGCGCTCGTCTTCTTCTTCACCTCGCTGATGTTCGGGCTGCAGATCGCCCAGAGCGTGACCGAGGAGAAGCAGACGCGCATGGTCGAGATCCTGGTGGCCGCGGTGCCGGTGCGCGCCCTGCTGGCCGGCAAGGTCCTCGCCGGCGGCGTGCTGGCGCTGGCCCAGGTCGCGCTCATCGCCTTCGTCACGGTCGCGGGCGCACAGCTGACCGACGGCGGCGGTGGCCTGCTGCCGCTGCTGGCCCCGGCGATGACCTGGTTCGTGCCGTTCTTCGTCTTCGGCTTCGTGATGCTGGCGGCGCTGTGGGCCGCGGTGGGCGCGCTCGTCAACCGCCAGGAGGACATCAACGGCGCCTCGACCCCGCTGCAGCTGCTGGTGATGGCACCGTTCTTCCTGGTGGCCTTCCTCCAGGACAACGAGACGGTGATGACCGTGATGTCGTACGTCCCGTTCTCCTCCCCCACGGCGATGCCGGCCCGCCTGTTCGACGGCGACGTCGCGCCCTGGGAGCCGTTCGTGTCGCTGGCGATCCTGGCCGTGACCGCGGTGGCCGCCCTGGTGGTGGGCGCCCGCCTCTACGAGGGCGGCCTGCTGCGCACCAACGGCCGCGTGTCGTGGGCAACGGCCTGGCGCGACCGCGAACTCCAGCACCTCTAGCCCGTAGCCCGCACGCCAACGCGGCCCCCGGCCACTCCGCCCGGGGCCCGCGTGGCGTCGCGGACCCGGCCACGCCGCGTGGCGGCGCGGACTGGGCCGCGTGGCGGCGCGGGACGGGTCCGGCTGGGCCGCGTCACCTGGCGGTCCGGCAGGCCCGATCCGCCCGCCCTGTCCGGCGGGCCGCGCCATCCGCCCTGTCCTGCGAGTCCGCCCCACCCGCCCCGTTCGACGGGCCCGCTCCGCCAGCCCGGCCGAATGATCGGGACGGAACTGCGCATTCGGCCGCACTGGAACGCACGCGCGACAGACCAGCCACGCTCGCCGCTCACGGGCCGCTGGGCGCGCTCCACCCACGCCGTTCGACAGGCCCGCTCAATTCGCTCGGCCGAATGATCGGGACGGAACTGCGCATTCCGCCGCTTTGGAGCGCACACCCGACAGACCAGCCGCGCTCGAACCTTACGGGCCGCCACGTTCGCCGTCCGCGGATCCGCTGCACGCCCCCACGACTCACAGCACTCGATGGCCATGACCCGCCGCGCTCGCCCCCACGGTTCTTCTGCGGTTGCGCCTACCGTCCACCCAACGGCTGTGACCGATTTTTCGGAAATGTCGCCAAAAAAGCGGCCCGTGGTCAAGGTCGGGCGGGGGCCGCGGCCGGCGGGCTCAAGATCGATGGAGACTTCTGGTTGCCATGACAGCCAGGAGTCTCCATCGATCTTGGGAGTTGCCGCGCGAGAGCCGCGTGCGCTGAGCCGGCCCATGATCGTGGGAAACAGCTGGTTGCCATGGCAGCCAGATGCTTCCCACGATCATGGGCCGGCGAAGCTCGTCAGCGGACGCGGTAGCCGCCCCAGGCGGTCGCGCGTTCGTTGAACGTGGCGAACTCCTTGACCCAGGTCGCGAGCTGCGCGGACTGGTCCTCGTAGAACAGGGCCATGTCGCCGATCAGGCCGGCGTCCAAAGCCGCGTGCAGGCGGCTGGCGATGAACGCGCACCGTTGCGGCGAGATGCGCCAGCCGTCGTTCGAGCTGAACATCGCCACCGGGACCGTCTCCGGTCCCGGGGCGAAGCGGTCGTTGCCGAAGATCCGCTCGAGGCCGTCGCCGGCGACGGCGCCGGCCTCGAGCAGGGCCAGGCGCAGCTCCTGCATCTGCCAGGAAGTCACGCTGTGGCCGGGCTGCACCCGGTCCTCCGGCTCGAAGAAGTAGCTCATCAGGCGCAGGCCGCGTCGGCGCCCGCCACGTTGACCGCGGTCCATGCCGCCTGCACCGCCTTGTACTCGGCGCCGCAGTTGCCGTAGAGGTCGGCGGTCGCGGCGAGCGTGTACGCGCGGGCGGTGTTGCCCGGGTTCTCCGGGTTGACGTACGAGGTGTTCGACGTGAAGTACACGTCGAGCGCCCGGTACCAGATCTGCGCCGCCTTGTCCCGGCCGATGCCCTTCACGCCCGGCGCCGAGCCGCAGATCGGCGACGTGCCGTACGGGGTCTTGCCGGTGCCCTCGGCGAGGTCGAAGAAGAAGTGGTTGGCCACCCCGGACGAGAAGTGGACGTCGACGTTCTTCGTCTCCGCCGACCAGCAGCTGTGCGAGTCCCCGTCCAGGGCCGGGTCGTAGAGGTACCGCAGCGGCGTCCCGTTGCCGTTGATGTCGATCTTCTCGGCCATGACGTAGTCGGCCGGGTCGGCCGGGCTCGCGGCGTAGAACTCGACCATGGTGCCGAAGATGTCGCTGGTGGCCTCGTTCAGGCCGCCGGACTCCGCGGCGTACGTGAGGTCGCCGGGCACGCTCTTCTCGGTGACGCCGTGCGTCATCTCGTGCGCCGCGATGTCGAGCTCGGTGAGCGGGTGGGCGTTGCCGGCGCCGTCGCCGTAGGTCATCTGCTTGCCGTCCCAGAAGGCGTTGACGTAGCTGTCGCCGTAGTGCACCCGGGACGGGACGCCGCGGCCGTTGTTGAAGATGCCGCGCCGGCCGAACGTCTTCTCGTAGTACTCGTACGTCTTCGCGGCGCCGTAGTGCGCGTCGACGGCGGCCGTCTGCGGGTCGGCGGGGCTGCCGTTGCCCCACACGTTGTCGGCGTCGGTCATCGCCTTGCACGAGCCCGACGTCTGGTGCTGCATGTCGCAGGTGGTGCCGCGCCCGTGCGCGGCATCGGTCAGCCGGAACGACGTGCCGAACTTCTGCACCTCGACGGAGACCTGCCCGCTGTACATGCTGTTGCCGGTGCCGGCCACGGTCTCGATCTCGTCCCACGAGCCGAGCACCGTGCCGGACTGCGCGTCGGTGATGACGTGCAGGCGCGACGGGGTCTGGCCGTCCTTGGCCATCCCGATGACGGTGTGCTCCCAGGCGAGCCGGCCGACGCCGCTGGACGCGTCGATGAGCAGTCGCGAGCCGCCGGTGGAGGCTACGGTACCGCCGAATCGCGCCTTGGCCCCGTTGAGCGCGTCCGACGAGGACACCTTGGGGACGGTGTTCACGTCGAGGGGCTTGATGAGGCTGTTCGAGACGCCCTTGTACGCGCCGGCGGCGTCGGTGTGGACGATGACGTCCCCGCCGTACACCGGGAGGCCGTGGTAGGTGCGGGTGTAGCGCACGTGCTTCCCGCCGTTGGTGTCGGGCCGGAAGCTGTAGAAGCCGAACGCGTCGTCGGGCGCGGCCTTCACGTCGCTGCGGTGCGTGTCGAGGGCCTTGCGCACGGGTGCGGCCGCCGGGGGCTCCTCCTCCGGCGGGTCGCTGGGGTCGGCCTCCGGCTCGTCGCTGGCGGCCGCCTGCGCTTCGGCGGTGCTGTCGGTTTTATCGGTTGTTGCGGACTTATCGGTGTTGTCGGTGCAACCGGCCAGGGCGACAGCCGAGACCGCGAGGGTTGCAAGGACACGGCGAGCGGTTGACATGCGCGCCATCCCAACGCGCCGGCGGGCCGTTCGGTTCAGCCGTCCGGCCGGATGGCACGAACCCGGGAGACCGAAGTCGCCGACCCGACACCGATTCCGGACGCTCGGGACACTCCACGGTCGTGGGGAACATCCGGCAGCCCGAATGCCGGGCGTTCCCCACGACCGTGAACCCGAGGGCGGGTACCCGAGGAGACGGGGAGCGTCAGCCGGACAGCCGGCGGAGGCGGGAGCGCTGCTGGCAGGCGTACGCGCGCTGGCCGAGCCGGCGGAGCTGTTCGCGGCTGCGGGCGCCCGAGAGGTAGTGGTCCAGGTCCAGCGGCTCCTCGAGAGCCGGCGGGGTCGCCGACCGCAGGCGGTAGGCGCCGGCGCGGCCCGGGACCGGCTCGATCGGCAGGCCCGCCGCGGACAGCAGGTCGATGTCGAGGTAGATGGTCCGGACGTCCACGCCGAACCGGTAGGACAGCGCCGCGGCCGAGACCCACGGGCGCGAGCGCAACTGGAGCAGGATGCCGACGTGGCGGGCGTGGCGCTGCTTCATGGCCCCTCGCAAATGTTTAGCTTACTTTACAGAAAGCGCTCTCAAAGTTGTACGTCGATGCCTCCGGGACAGTCAACCGGCAGTCGCCCTGCCTGTTCGCGGAGCCGTGGCGGCGGATCCATGAGTGGTAGCAAACATTTTCGGACGCTAACTGTCAACGATCACCTACGAAGCTGTTTGAAACTGTTCGATGGGTGAAATTCATGTGACGCTTTCGTCAAACCTTGACACTCCGGCCCGCCACCCGCGACCACGCCCTTGACGTATTGACAAATCTTGACCAAACGTTGATCAGCGACTATGAATGGCATCGAGAGCGCTCTCCCGTCCTCACCGCCATCGGAACGGGAGACCACCCATGTCCCGATCACGTACGGTCGACCGGCTGCTCGCCGGCGCCGGGGCCGCCCTGCTCGGCGGTGCCCTCGCCGTCGTGCAGGCCGCGCCCGCGCATGCGGCCGACCTCAACCTGACCCAGTACGTCAATCCGTTCATCGGCACCGACGACAGCAACTCGCCGAACCCGGTCGGCGGCGGCGCCGGCGGCAGCACCTACCCGGGCGCCACGGTGCCCTTCGGCATGGTCCAGTTCAGCCCGGACACGCCGACCGGGTCGCCGTCGGGCTACCGCGACCGCGACCGCACCGTCGAGGAGTTCAGCCTCACCCACTTCAACGGCGCCGGCTGCGCGAACAACGAGGACCTCGGCCTGCTGCCGGTCACCGGCGCGCTCGGCTCCTCCCCCGGCACCGCGTGGACCAGCTACGCGAGCGCCTACACGAAGACCAACGAGAGCGCGGCCGCCGGCTACTACCGCAACCGCCTCGACAAGTACTCGACCGACGTCGAGCTCTCGGCGACCACCCGCACCGGCGCCCTCCGGCTGACCTACCCGTCGACCAACCAGGCCCGGCTGCTCATCAACACCAGCCGCAGCGCGACCGGCAACCGCAGCGGTTCGGTGAGCATCTCCGGCAGTACCGTCAGCGGCAACGTCACCGCGGGCGGCTTCTGCGGCTCCTCGAAGACCTACCCGATCTACTTCGCCATCCGCTTCGACCGGGCCCCGTCGTCGGTCGGCACCTGGAACGGCGGGACGATCAGCACCGGCTCGACGAGCACGAGCGGCGTCAACACGGGCGCGTTCGTCACGTTCGACACGACGGGCAACGCGACCGTCAACGCCACCGTGGCGCTGTCGTTCGTGAGCGTCGCCGGCGCCACGGCCAACCTCAACGCCGAGGCGGGCGCGTTCGACACCGTGCGGGCCAACGCGAACACGGCATGGAACACGGCGCTGAACCGCGTCCAGGCCGCCGGCGGCAGCGCGGCCGATCTGCAGAAGTTCTACACGTCGCTGTACCACGTGATGCAGAACCCGAACATCTCCAGCGACGTCAACGGGCAGTACCGCGGCTTCGACAACGCCATCCACACGGCGACGCACCCGGTGTACCAGAACTACTCCGGCTGGGACATCTACCGCTCGTGGGCGGCGCTCATCGCGCTCATCGCGCCCGACGTCACCAACGACATCATGAAGTCGATGGTCCTCGACGGCCAGCAGGGCGGCCTGCTGCCGAAGTGGTCGCAGCAGACCAACGAGGACTTCATCATGACCGGCGACCCCGGCCCGATCATCGTGGCCAGCGCGTACGCGTTCGGCGCGCGCAGCTTCGACACCGCCGCCGCGCTGCAGCTGATGAAGAACGCGATCGCCGGCGGCACCACGCAGGGCTCGCCGATCCGCGGGCGGCAGACCGAGTACGCGACGAACCAGTTCATCTCCAACGCGCCGTCGGACTCGCTGGAGTACTCCGCCTCGGACTTCGCCGTCGCGCAGTTCGCCAGGGCGCTCGGCGACACCGCGACGTACAACTCGGCGATGACGCGGTCGCAGTACTGGCGCAGCTCGTTCAACGTCGAGTCGAGCTACATCCACCCGCGCACGAGCAGCGGCTTCACGTGGCCGCTGAACCCCGCGCAGGAGAGCCCGTACACCGAGGGCAACGCGGCCCAGTACACCTGGATGGTCCCGCACAACTACGCCGGGCTGATCGCGCTCATGGGCGGCCCGCAGACCGCCAGGCAGCGCCTCGACCACCACTTCACGGAGCTCAACGGCGGGCTCGTCCGGCCGTACTTCTACATCGGCAACGAGCCCGAGCACAGCGTGCCGTGGGCGTACAACTTCACCGGCAACCCGGGCAACACCGGCTCGGCGGTCCGGCGGGTCATGAACGAGTCGTTCACCACCGGCGCCGGCGGCCTGCCGGGCAACGACGACCTCGGCGCCACGTCGGCCTGGTACGTCTGGGCGGCGCTCGGCATGTACCCGGTGACGCCGGGCGCCGACACGCTCGCGCTGCACGGGCCGCTGTTCCCGTCGGTGCTCATCCAGCGCTCGGCCGGCAACATCACGATCAACGGCGGCAACGGGACGTCGCAGTACGTGCAGAGCCTGACCTTGAACGGCGCCGCGGTGAGCAACAACTACCTGCGGTACCCGGACCTCGCGGCGGGCGGCACCCTGCAGTACACGATGGGCGGCAGCGCCTCCTCCTGGGGCACCACGGCCGGCAACGTGCCGCCCAGCTTCACCGACGGCGCCACGCAACCGCCGGCCGCGCCGAACCTCGGCACCAACCTGGCCCTGAACAGGACGGCGACGGGCTCGACGGCCTGCGCGACCGCCGAGTCGCCGGCGAAGGCCGTGGACGGGAGCCTGGCCAGCAACAGCAAGTTCTGCTCGGGCACGGCGCCGCGGTACCTCCAGGTCGACCTCGGCTCGAACCAGACGGTCGGGTCGTTCGTCCTGAAGCACGCCGGCCTCGGCGGCGAGACCACGGGCTGGAACACCGGCGCGTTCACGATCTCCACGAGCACCGACGGCTCGACGTGGAGCCAGGCCGTGTCGGTGAGCGGCAACCGCTCCAGCCGGACGCTGCACCAGGTCGCGCCGCGGACCGCGCGGTACGTGAAGGTCGACGTCAGCACGCCGGCCAACGACGGCAACGCGGCCGCGCGCATCTACGAGTTCGAGGTGTACAGCGCCGGCCCGTCCGGCAACCTCGCGCTCAACAAGCCGGCGAGCGCCGACTCGTCGTGCGCGACGACCGAGGGCCCGGAGAAGGCGGTCAACGGCACCGTGTCCGGCGGCAACGCCGACAAGTGGTGCTCGCTGGGCACCAACCGCTTCCTGCAGGTCGACCTGGGCTCGTCGGTGCACCTGAGCTCGATCGTGGTCAAGCACGCCGGCGCCGGCGGCGAGCAGGCGGCCTGGAACACGTTCGACTTCGACCTGCAGGTCTCCGACAACGGCACGACGTGGACCACGGTCGCCCAGCCGCGCGGCAACACGGCCGACGTCACGACGCACGCCGTGAACGTCAACGGGCGGTACGTGCGGATCAACGTGATCACGCCGACGTCGAACGGCAACACCGCGGCCCGGATCTACGAGCTGGAGGTGTACGGCTAGCTCTCTGAACGGCGGATGCCCCGGTGGACGGTTCCGTTCCCGGGGCATCCGGCGTAAAGATCACAGCCACCCGCGTTCGCGCGCCGTCGCCGCGGCCTCGGTGCGGTTGCGGGCGCCCAACTTGGCGATCGCTGACGAGAGGTAGTTGCGCACCGTGCCCTCGGCGAGGTGCAGGCGGGCGGCGATCTCGGCGTTCGGACTGCCGTCGGCGGCCTTGCGCAGCACGTCCCGTTCGCGCTCGGTGAGCGGGTCATCCCCGTCCCATGCCGCCACGGCGAGCTCGGGTGCGATCACCCGCTGGCCGCTGTGCACCCGCCGCAGTGCCTCGACGAGCTGCTCGACCGGGGCGTCCTTGAGCACGTAGCCGGCCACGCCGGCGTCGAGCGCCCGGCGCAGGTAGCCGCTGCGCGCGAAGGTCGTGACGATGACGACGCGGGTCGGCGCGCCGCGCCGGGCCAGCTCGGCGGCCACGTCGAGCCCGGTGCGGCCCGGCATCTCGATGTCGGTCAGCAGCACGTCGGGCCGGTGTTCCAGCGCCGCGGCAAGCGCCTCGTCGCCGTCCGCCGCGGTCGCCACGACCTCGATGTCGGGTTCGAGGGCGAGCAGGGCCGCGAACGCCCCGCGCACCATGCCCTGGTCCTCGGCCAGCACGGTACGGATCGTCATGTCACTGACCTGCCGCTTCGCTACTTGAGGTCATGCCGCCACGCCCTGCGCGGGCACCCTGATCGTAAGCGTGGTGCCGCCGTCCATGCGGCGGTCGACGTGCCCACCGAGCCCGGAGATGCGCTCGCGCATGCCCGACAACCCCGACCCGTCGGGTGCGCCGGTACCGCGTCCGTCGTCGGCGACGGTCAGGCGCACGTCGCCGCCGGCCGTGATGATCCCGATCCGGCACACGCGCGCGTCGGCATGGCGCACGACGTTCGTGACGGCCTCCCGCACCGCCAGCGCGACCGCGGCCTCGACCGCGGGCGACATTGAGACGTTGGTGTCGGTGTGCACGAACAGTTCGACGCCCGCCGCGGTCAACACGTCGCGCGCGAAGTCGATCTCGGTGTCCAGCGCGTGGTGGCGCCACCCGCTGACGGCTGCGCGGACCTCGGTCAGCGCATCGCGGGCGAGCTGCTCGACGTCGGTCGCCTCGGCGGCGGCGCGCGCCGGGTCGGACGCTGCGACCTTCCGGATCAGCTGCGCGCGCACCACGATGCCGGTGAGCGTGTGGCCGAGCAGGTCGTGCAGGTCACGGGCGATCCGCTCGCGCTCGCCCAGGGTGGCCAGCCGCTCGATCCGGACGTTGTCGACGCGCAGCCGAGCCGATTCGCGCGAGCTGTCGACGTCGGCCATCACCGAGTTGCCGATGAGCCACACCAGCAGGATCGGCGCCGCGAACGCGGCGAGCCGGAACGGCATCAGGATCGCCGACGCCGACGCGAGCAGCAGCAGGAGCACGGTCAACCCGACGAACCAGCGGCGAGCCGTCCCGCGCGACGCGGCTCCGGCGACGAACCCGGCGGCATAGACCATGAACACGGTCGCGGCAGAGTTGAACCAGACCGTTGCGACGCCGAGCGCCGTCAACAGCACCGCGACGACCATGGTGGTGCGGGCCGCGCCCAGCCCCCCGACGACGACGAGGACCGCGCCCACCGCGATGAGCGCGATGGCCAGCACCCAGTCGCCGGCGTCGGGACCGTCGGCGGCCCCGGTCCGGGCCACGACCGACGCGAACATCGGCTCGAACGCCAGCGAGCTCAGGAACACGAGGTACCACCAACGGCTGATACCGCGGCGCAGACCAGCGGCCGTCAGCCGACCGGTGCGGTCGGCTGACGCCGTGGTACGCGGCTGCTCGGTGGTCATCCCAGGCCTCTGCTCACACCCGCATCGAACGGTACGCGATCGCTGCCAGCGATGCCGTAGCCGCCGTGGCGGCGAGCAGTGCCGCGACATTGTCGATGATCGGGTCGCCGACCAGCAGCCCGAGTCCGAGCTGGGACGCGTGGTAGGTCGGCAGCCACACGGCCAGGTCCCGCACGAACCCTGGGAGGACCTCCAGCGGCATCCACAGTCCGCCGGCGATCGCCATCGGGAGGAACACCGCGTTGATGATGGCGGGGGCCGAGCGTCCGCGGGCGACGAACCCGACGGCCATGCTCAGCAGTGCGAACGGCAGCGACCCGAGCAGGAGCAGCCCGGCGATCTGCAGCCAGGTGACGATGTCGGTGTCGAACCGTCCCATCGCGAAGGCGGTGAGGCTCATCGCGGCGTAGACACCGAACGCGACCGGAAGGCTGGCGACGACCTTGGCGGCCAGGGTCGTCCGCACGGGTACCGGCGAGACCCGCTTGACCCGCAGCCAGCCGCGCTCACGGTCCTCAGCGATGCCGATGCCCGGCGTCAGTGCCACGGAGATCACGCCGAAGGCGCCGAACGTCGCGAGCATGAGCGTCGCGCCGGACACCGGCCCGTCACCCTCGGCCCCGAACAGCGTGGCGAACACTGCGAACATGCCGACCGGCATCGCGATGGAGAAGAGCGCGGCAACAGGGTCACGGATGATGGCGTACAGCTCGTCGCGGATCTCGACGGCGAGGATTGCGGCGGTCATGCGGCTACCTTCCTTGATTCCTGGGCGGTCATGGACACAATGGCCTGCTCGAGCGAGGCGCCCTCGACCCGCAGGTCGTCCAGCGTCGGGTCGGCGGCGAGCAGCGCGCGGACAGTGGCTTCGGGCCGGGCGCTCACGGCGCGCATCCGGCCATCGGCGACGATGACGTCGAGCACGTCCGGCAACGCGCGCAGCTCGCTGTCGCGCAGTGCCGTCCGCGCCGTGACGGTGCGGTCGGGCAGCTGCGCGGTCAGGTCCGCCGGGCTGCCGACGGCGATCACGGTCCCCTGGTGCAGCACCACGACGCGGTCCGCGACCGCGGCCGCCTCGTCGATCTGATGGGTGGTGAGCAGCACGGCGGTGCCGCGGTCCCGCCGAGCGGCGAGCGTGGCCCAGAAGCGACGCCGGGCCTCGATGTCGAGCCCGACCGTCGGCTCGTCGAGGACGAGCAGCGTCGGGTCGACCGCCAACGCCATCGCCAGCTGGAGCCGTTGCTGCTGGCCGCCGGACAGCTCGGTGGCCCGGCGCTTCGTCAGGTCGAGCAGTCCCACCTCGGCCAGCACCGCATCGGCGGCGGAGGCGGGCCGGCCGGCGCGGACCGCCCACCCCGCGACCAGCTCGCGGACCTTCAGCGTGCGCGGGAACCCGGCGTGCTGGTGCACGACGCCCAGGCGCCGGCGGGTGGCCGGCCGTCGGGGGTCGTTGCCGGCGATGCGAACGGTGCCGGCGGCAGGCGCGAGCGTGCCGGTCAGCGTGCTGACGAGCGTCGTCTTGCCCGCGCCGTTGGGGCCGAGCAGCGCGACGCACTCGCCGGCGCCGACGCTGAGGTCGACACCACGCAGCGCGCGTATCTGCCCGTAGCTGTGGTCCAGTCCACGGATCGTCACGACGTCGGTCACGGTCATCTCCCTGGTGTGCAACGGTGATAACCGACTGTGACGGGAGGGGACGGTGCCGAAGTAGTGCACGGCGTCAGGACCTGCGCATGACAGACGTCACCTGGCCGCAGTCCCGTCAGAGCGGTGCAGGTCCAGTGCCGTGAGGGCGGCGTCCAGGAGGCGGGCCTCAGCCGGGACGGCCGGGTCGAGGCCCGTCAGCGCCGTGACGCGGCCCAGGCGGTAGTCCAGCGTGTTGCGGTGGATGTGCAGCTCCTGGGCGACCCGGCTGCGGTTGTGGCCGTGCTGCACGAAGCTGCGCAGCGTCTCCAGTAGATACGGGTGGTCCGCCAGCGGGTCCAGCTTCGCCGCCAGCCGGGCCAGGCCCGGGCCGGGACGGGCCAGCTGGTACTCGACCAGCACGTCGTCGAGGCGGTACACCCCGGATCGGCGGCCGAGGCGGGTGACGAGGTCGAGCACCTCGCCGGCCTCGGCCGACGCCGCCGGGATCCGGGGCGGCCCGTCCGCGTCGGCGGCCGCCGCCAGGACCGTCGTGTCCAGGGCCTCCGCCAATCCGGCGACCAGGGCTGCCGCGTCGGTACCGCCGGGCAGCAGCGCGATCCCGCCCACGTGGTCGGCCAGGACCGGGGTGCCGGTGTGCGCGTCCAGGGCGACCTGGACCAGCCGGTCCGGCGGGCGGGGGTCGAACCGCAGCAGCAGGACCGTGTGCCGGCGGCCGAGCTCGACCCGTGCGGCCTCGGCGAACGGCGCGGCCGGGCGGCCGTCGAGCAGCGCGGCCAGCAGCTCGCGGCGGGCCCGCTTGTCCTCGCTGTGCAGGTCCTCCTGGGCCTGCAGGTGGGCCACGACGACCGCCGGCATCACCGCCGCCAGGCCGTCGAGCAGGCGCGCGCCGGCCGCCGCCAGCTCGTCCGGGCCGGCCGCCTCGGTGAGCGCCCGCCACCAGGCGCGGGCCCCGATGAGGTACGCCGTCAGGGCCGCCTCCAGCGGCAGGTGGTCCCGCGCCCG
Source organism: Dactylosporangium sp. NPDC005572 (assembly GCF_040605515.1). Taxonomy (NCBI): domain Bacteria; kingdom Bacillati; phylum Actinomycetota; class Actinomycetes; order Micromonosporales; family Micromonosporaceae; genus Dactylosporangium; species Dactylosporangium sp. NPDC005572. The sequence continues at coordinate 77,358 of NZ_JBEXCY010000031.1, forward strand.
GCGGGCCGACAGCTCGACCACCGCGGTCAGGTCGCCGGGGCGCAGTGGGCCCGGCTCCTTCAGCAGTTTGACCAAGAGGCCCAGGACCGCGGTGACCGACTCGCTGACCGGTCCGGCCAGCGCCGGCGGCGGCAGCTCCCGGTAGAACGGGACGTCAGTGGCGATGCCGGCGACGATCTCCCGGGTGAGCGCGGGGACCCGTCCGGCCATCCGGTCGTGCAGCGGCGGCATCGAGGCATCGTCACATTGCCCAAACCGGCGGGTCAATCGTTGCCGCAAGTGCGCACTGACAGGCGACCGCCGGCGGCCGGAGCATGAACGCATGTCACGCCGGCTTCGCGCCGCCATCTGCGCGGCCACCCTCGTCGTCGCACCCCTGCTGGCGCCCGCCGCGCCGGCCCACGCCGCCACGTTCGCCGACCCCGGTCCGTACGCCACCGCCGTGCAGATCGGCGCCGTCAACACGCTGTACTACCCCCGCGACATCGCGTCGAGCACCCGCCGTCACCCCGTCATCGTGTGGGGCAACGGCACCGGCGGTGCGCCCCTGGTGTACCGCGACCTCCTCCTGCACTGGGCGAGCCACGGCTTCATCGTCTCGGCCGCCAACACCCCCGCCTCCAACCTGGGCATCTCGATGCGCCTGGGCATCGACGCCCTCGCGCTGGCCGACGCGGACCCGGCCGGCCCGTTCCACGGCAAGGTCGACCTGGAGCACATCGGCGCCTCCGGCCACTCGCAGGGCGGCGCCGCGGCGATCGTTGTCGGGGCCGACCCGCGCATCGACGCCATCCTGCCGATCCAGCCCGGCCCGCTCGCCGACATCGACGACGTGCACGTCCCGGCGCTGCTCATGGCCGGCCAGTACGACCTGATCGTGTTCCCGGCGCTGGTGAAGGCGTTCTACAACGACGCTGGCCACATCCCGGCGATCTACGCCGAGGTGCGCGGCGCCGACCACTTCACCGTCGTCGGCGACCCGGGGCCGTTCGCGGCGCCGACCACCGCCTGGTTCCGGTACCAGCTGATGGGCGACACCGCGGCCCGGGCCCAGTTCGCCGGCCCGGCCTGCGGGATCTGCACCGACACCCGCACCTTCTCCGACGTGCGCCGCAACGCGCTGGCGCCGTGAGGGTCCGGACCTCGGCCGGCGAGCTCGCCGGCCTGCGCACCGCCACCGGCGTGGCCGCGTACCTGGGTATCCCGTACGCGGCCGCGCCGGTCGGCGAGCGCCGGTTCGCCGCGCCGGCACCGGCCCCGGCGTGGGACGGGGTCCGGGACGCGACCCGGTTCGGCCCGACGGCGCCGCAGACGCCGTACCCGCCCGCCCTGGCCCGGCTGCTGCCGACGGTGACGATCCCCGGCGACGAGGTGCTCAACCTCAACGTGTGGACGCCCGCCGACCGCGACGCGGCGGGGCGGCCGGTGCTGGTGTGGTTCCACGGCGGGGCGCTGACCCGCGGCACCGCCGCGCTGCCGGTGTACGACGGTGCGAGCTTCGCCCGGCAGGGGATCGTCGTGGTGTCGGCGAACTACCGCCTCGGCGCCGAGGGGTTCTCCGTGCTCGCCGGCGCCCCGGCCAACCTGGGCCTGGCCGACCAGCTCGCCGTGCTGCGCTGGGTGCGCGACGAGATCGGCGCGTTCGGCGGCGACCCGGGCCGGGTGACGGTCATGGGCGAGTCGGCCGGCGGGACGACCACGGCCGCGCTCATGGTCAGCCCGCGCGCGGCCGGGCTGTTCCACCGGGCGATCGTGCAGAGCGGCCCGCTGGACGCGGCGCCGCTCGACGAGGCAGCCGCGGTCACCCGGCGGATGGCCCGCCGGCTCGGCGTCCCGGCGACCCGGGAGGCCTTCGCCCGCATCCCGCCGCAGCGGCTCCTCGCCGCCCTCGCACCGGCCTCGCCATTGAAAGGCGCCGCCGGCTTCCGGATCGCGGTGGACCACGATCTCGTGCCGCGGGCCGTCGACGCCGCGGTCGCGGAGAGCAGCATGCCGCTGCTCACCGGCACGACCACCGACGAGTACCGGCTGTGGATGGTCCCGGACGGCTCGGTGCACCGCATCCGCCGCCTGCACCTGCTGCTGGCCCGGCTGAAGTACCGCATCCCGTCGTCGGTCATGCGCGAATACACCGCGGCCACTCCGGGCGAGCGGTTCGGGGAGCTGGCCACCGACCTGCTGCTGCGCGTGCCGATGACCGACGCCGCCGACGCCCGGCGCGCACCCACGTGGGTGTACGAGTTCGCCTGGCCGTCCCCGGTGCTGGGGATCGGCGCCGCGCACGCGACCGAGCTGCCGTTCGTGTTCAACACCCTGGGTGCCGCGGCCGAGCTCGTCGGCCCCGGTGCGCCGCAGGCGCTGGCCGACGAGATGCACGCGGTGTGGGCCCGGTTCGTGCACGGCGAGGAGCCGGGCTGGCCCCGGTGGGGCGCCACCCGGCCGGTGCGGGTCTTCGACGGCGCCGGCAACCCGGTCGTCAACGACCCGCGGGGTGTGCGGCGCTCGGCGATGAGCGCGGCGCTGGCCGCCCGGCGCGCGGCGGTCGCGGGTCGAGGCCGCTGAGGCGCAGCAGCGGCGGGGTGAGGGCGAGCAGCAGGGCGGCGAGTGCCGCCACGGCCAGCATGGCGCCGCGCAGGCCGGCCGCGTCCGCCCACAGCCCGACGTACACCGGGCCGGCGACGAAGCCGAGGTACGACACCGTGGTGACGATCGAGGTGGCGCGGCCGCGGTGCGACTCGTCGACGGCTCGCGAGACGATGCCGACGAGCGTGGGAAACAGCACCGCGGTCCCGGCGGCGGCCGCTACGAGGCCCAGCGCGGCGGCGAGCAGCCCGGGCGCGGCCGCGACGAGGACCGCGCCGGCCGCGGCGGTCAGGGCGCCGGCGAGCAGTAC